>JAFQMU010000166.1 GCA_017421085.1 Desulfovibrionaceae bacterium
AAGGGGCCTGCTTTTTGGCACCTTTCTGATTTTATGGCGGCTGGCCCGGTGCCACCCCCTGTGCAAAGGGGGCTGGGATCCTGTGCCGCCGGCTCATTCAGGCAAATCATCGTAAAGGATTTATACGGCATGGAACAATATAGATATATAATTGCCATTGCATTGACTCTGGCTGTAATTTTAGGCTGGAACCAGTTGCAGATAGCCCTGGGTATCATTCCGGAAGAGCCCGCCATCAGCCAGACCGAAATTGCCGAAAACGCCACCAGCCCGGCTGCTCCGGTAATCGCTCCTGCAGACGGCGCTCAACCTCTGCCCGCTGCTCAGGCTGACGGTGAAGCTCCCCTGCTGAGCGCTGCCCCGGAACTGCCGCTCGGCAAGGGCATTTCGGTAACAACCCCCCTCTATCAGGCTGACTTCAACTCTACCGGCGGCATCCTGACGAGCTTCACCCTGGCCCAGTATGCCAAAACCCTTACAGACAAAAACCCGTTCCCGATAGTCAGTTCCATAGCCGCTCCCGCAGCTCCCATGGGGCTGCTGCTTAATGAAAGTCCGACCTGGAAAATCGGAAACTGGTCATCCCAGAGCCAGAATCTGAACCTCAGCGGCGAAGAAAGCGGCAACCTGCAGTTTGTATGGGAATATTCCGGCATCAAACTCACCCGCACCCTTACCTTCCATGCCGACTCATATCTGATTGATGAGGTCGTACATATTGAAAACTTAAGCGGGCAGGCGCTGTCTTTCACCCTTGGCTACAGCATGAAAACCGGAGACCTGGTGGGCGATGGCGGCGATGGCCACAACTTCAACAAACTTGCCTGTCTTACCTCCGATAATAAATTTGACTTCGAGCAGGATGAAGATGATTTGCTGCTTGGCATACAAAAGGATTCTGTCCGCTGGGGCAGCGTGCAGTCCAACTTTTTTATGGCTGCGGTAATTCCCGGTACGCCCAGCGCGTTCAAGGGCCTGTTCAATGACGGAGTTTACGGCATCACCCTGAACGGCCCGAAACTCACTCTGCCTTCCAATGCCCCGGTTGAAACCAGCGTTCAGTACTTTTTGGGACCCAAAGTCCGCAAAGACCTTGAAGCCGCCCCAGCTGATCTGAAAAGCGCCATGGACTATGGCTGGTTCTGGTTTATTGCCGAACCAATGATTATTTTCCTTACTTGGATATATCAGTACATAGGCAACTACGGCGTAGCCATTATCATTCTGACCATCATCATTAAAATTGCCATGTGGCCGCTGTCGCGCAAGAGTTATAAATCCATGGAAAAAATGCGCCAGCTTCAGCCCATGATCAAAAAAATTCAGGATAAGTACAAGGACGACAGGCAAAAAGCTTCGCAGGAAACCATGCAGCTTTACAAAACCTACAAAATTAATCCGGCGGGCGGGTGCATGCCTCTTCTGCTGCAAATTCCTGTATTTATCGGACTTTATCAGGGCCTGCTGAATGCTGTGGAACTGAGGCACGCCCCGTTCATCAGCCATTTGCCGTTTACGGATATCACCTGGCTTGCCGACCTCTCTTCCCGAGACCCGTTCTACATCACGCCTATTGTGATGGGGGTGTGCATGTTCATTCAGCAAAAAATGAGCCCGCCCATGGGCGACCCCACTCAGGCGAAAATCATGCTGTTCATGCCGGTTGTGTTTACCGTGCTCTTTGCCGGTTTCCCGTCAGGTCTGGTAGTATACTGGCTGGTAAACCTGCTTTTCTCGCTCGCCCAGCAGTATTGGACCATGCGCAATACCAATAAGAACGACAAGAAAGGCAGTGGCACCGACTCCGGCAAAGGGGCCAGCAAGAATAAAAATGCGGATGTTCCAGCCTAATCAATGGGGTATCGCAGATGAAAGGCGCAAAAGAATTCACAGGGCGCAGCCTTGACGAGGCCATCGAAGCCGCCTGTAAGTATTACGACCTGCCCAGAGAAAAGCTGGAAGTTGAAATAATTAATGATTCAAAAACCGGTATTTTTGGAATTGTGGGCGCCAAAAAGGCTAAAATTCTGGCAAAACAGGTCTCGGTAGAAGATTATGCACCGGATCTGAGCAGAGAAAAGCCTGATAATGAGCAGACCGGCAGGGCTTATTCAGAGGAAGAAAGCCCCGGTGTTGAACCCCGCCGGGAACGCTCCTCAGGGCGCCAGATTCCCGGCGAGCGCACCAGAGGGGAATCAAGGCAGAGAGGGCGGGAAAACCGACGCAATTCTGCCCCGGCCTCCCAGGTAGCGGCGCCGGATGCCGAACAGTCTGAAAAGGCGTCTGTGCGAGCGGAAGGGGAAAATCCTTCAACATCGGTTTTCTCCCCGGAAAAACGGAGCCAGGAGCCGCGCTCCCGCTCCTCCCGGCAGATCCACCGGGCGCGGGGCCGCGATGCTTCCCGAAACCGCGACCGCTCCGCACAATTCGGTGCGCAGTCTGAGCAGACGGAGGGCCCTTCAGCCGAACTTACGGAAGTTTCAGCAGAGCCTCGCCTATCAGCAAAAGCGCCCCGCGAGGGCAGGTCTTCACGCTTTGCGCGTTCCAGACGGGATGTCAAAGAAGGCGGGCGTAAAACTGCCTGTCTCCCGGAAGCGGACTTGGAGTTTTCAACTGAGCCTTTACAGGAAGACAGTTTTGATAACGCCGATTTCCCTGTTGAATTTGATGTTGCCGATGCCAACCTGCGCACACTTGCAGACGTTAATCAGGAAGAGGCCATGAGCCTGGTTGAAGAGTCATTGAATGAACTGCTCAAGCCGATTTGCGATCAGGCGGAAATAGACGTCAGAATTGAAGACGGGCGAATCGAAGCCGTCATTAACAACGCTGACGAATCAGGCCTGATTATCGGGCGGGAAGGGCAGACCCTTTCGGCCCTGCAATATATGGTCAGCCGGATTATCTCCCGCAGAATGGAAGCGGCTATACATGTGCACCTTGATACCGGAGAGTATAAGGAGCGGCAGGAACAAAAATTACGCGACCTTGCCCTGCGCCTGGCCGAGCGGGCCAGAGAGTCCGGGCGCACCCAGTATACCCGCCCCCTTTCTTCATACCATCGGCGCATTATCCACATGCTGCTGCAGGAAGAAGAAGGCATTGAAACCCGCAGCAAAGGCGAGGGAGCGATGAAAAGGGTATATATTTTTGTTCGTCGCCCGGAACAGGCTGACTGAACTTTTTCGACATGAAAACTGGAGAGGCGGAGCAAATTGTTTGCTCCGCCTCTTTAACTTACAAAGCGCACTCAATAAGAATGCGAGTAATTTTTATACTTCTCAGCTCATGCCCCCTGTCGGCAAATTAATCAGGCAGGCCAGGCTGCTTATACTTTCATTCGGCGTTAATTAACAACGCTGCTGGGCGTGCCTGCCAGATAATTTCTGATGTTGGCAGCCACTTCTTTCAGCAGACGTTCCCGGGCCTCCACAGTTGCCCAGGCAATGTGCGGGGTGATAATGCAGTTGGGCGCACCGAACAGGGGGCTTTCTCTGGGCATGGGTTCCGTTTCAGCCACATCCAGCCCGGCCCCGGCAATAATCCCTTCTTCCAGGGCCCAGCGCAAATCAGCCTCATTTACCAGACCGCCCCGCCCGCAGTTTATCAGGCAGGCGCTCCGCTTCATTTTTGAAAGGGAAGTGCGGTTGATCATGGCGGCAGTTTCCGCAGTAAGCGGGCAATTTAAACTGATATAGTCAGAGCGGGCAAACAGCTCATCCAGCTCCACAAAGGCAAAGGGGCCATAATCAGGCGCAGGTTTGGGGCGCGGGGCATAGGCGATAACTTCCATCCCAAAGGCATTGGCTACTTTGGCCACCCCGGAGCCGATATCGCCAAACCCTACGATTCCCATAGTCTTACCGGCAATTTCAATTGTGGGCTGTTTCCAGAAGCTGAAAGTAGGAGAATCGGCCCACTCGCCTGCCTGCACCGCCTGATTGTGGCGGCAGATGCCGCTGGCCAGGGCGAGCAGCAGCCCGAACACATGCTGCACCACAGAGTTTGTGGAATAGCCCCGCACATTGCACACCACAATATTTCTCCGCCTGGCAGCCTCCAGATCAATCATATTGTAACCGGTGGCAAAAATGCCGATCATGCCCAGCCTGGGGGCGGCTGCCATAGCTTCTTCTCCAATGTGCACCTTATTGGTGAGAACGATATCAGCATCAGCAATGCGGTCTGCAGTTTGCTCCGGGCTGGTCAAAGGATATTCCACCAGCTCGCCCAGCTCCGCCAAAGAAGACAAATCCTGTTCTTCCCCAATGGTCCGCCCGTCCAAAATCACGATTTTCGGCCGTTTGCCGTCTACAAATTTATTCTGAAACATGCTAACCTCACACAGCTATTTATTTCACAGCCTGAAAACGGCTACAAAGGAAAACTCATGCAAAAAAATCAGGTTCTGCTTGCCACCAGAAATCAGGGCAAGTTAAAAGAGTTATCAGATATGCTTGCTTCCTGCAAGCTGAGCGTGCTTGGCCTGCAAAATTTCCCCGAGCTCGGAGAGGTGGAGGAAGACAGCCCCACCTTTGCAGGAAATGCCTTGAAAAAAGCCAGATATGCCGCTGAACATACCGGCCTTTATGCAATTGCAGACGACTCCGGCCTGGTGGTGGACGCCTTGGGCGGCGCGCCCGGAGTCCGCTCAGCCCGTTACGCCGAGCGGGTGGAAAACGGATGCCTGATACCGGGAAACGATGCTGCCAACATGGCCAGACTGCTGAAAGAGCTGGACGGCGTGCCGATGGCTGAGCGTACAGCCCGCTTCTGTTGCGCCATGGCCGCCGTAAGCCCGGATGGCCGCGAGCTGCTGACCGAAGGTTTCTGGGGGGGCAGCATTGCTTTGGCTCCCAAAGGCAGCAACGGCTTTGGCTATGACCCTGTTTTTATTGATTCCCAATCAGGCCTCCATGCAGCTGAGCTCAGCCCGGAAGAAAAAAATGCCCGCAGCCACCGAGGCAAGGCCCTGGCCGCCCTGCTTGTCCAATGGACGGAGTTCTGGCGTCCAGGCAGTTAAGAATGCATCCATACATTATTGCCGCCCACTGAGCGGGGAGCATAATTTTAAACCTCATTCAATGGCTGACTACATTCATGGTGCCTTCAGCCTGCCGGTAAACTACCGATAACTCAAACAGAGGTCTGTATGTCGCTTAAATCACGCCTGGGGCTGGAAAAAACGCCCGTATATCTGATGGATGGAACGGCCTTTCTTTTCCGCTCATTTTA
>JAFQMU010000167.1 GCA_017421085.1 Desulfovibrionaceae bacterium
ATCTTTAATTTATAAAGTTCCAAAATTATATTTAACTGTTCCAGGCTGCCAGCCAGGACGCCGCCAGCCCTGACAGCATCAGCCCCGCCAGAACAAAAACGGCTCTGCCGGGGATGCGCGCTCCCGGCCAGAGTTTTGGAACAGCCAGACCGATGAGCCCTCCACAGACAAGTCCGGTAATATGGGCCAGGATATCCACCCGCTTCCCTTCTGTGCCGAGAAAGGCCAGCCATGCCAGACCGGCGGCCAGGGGGAAAAATACGCCCCGCCATCCGCTGCGGTCGCGCAGGCCCACAGACAAGCCGCATAAAATTCCCATAGTTCCAAACATAGCCGTAGATGCGCCGATGCTGCTGTAACTTGCGCCCGAGCGCAGCAGAGCGGCGACAAGATTGCCCGCCGCCCCCGTATAAAATGACAGAGAAAGCGCATTCAGCGCACCCACCCGCATGGCAAGCACGCAAAGGGCAATGCCTCCAAAAATACAGTTGCCCAGCAGATGCTGAACATCAGCGTGCATGGTCAGAGCGGTAATCAGCCGAAACCACTCTCCTTCCAGCAGTTCTGCAATATTGAGCGCCCCCTGCGCCAGCCACTGTTCAGGGCTCTGCCCAAGCCCTCCCCAGCAGCCCATGCGCAGGGCGTGCCAGCAAGACAAAACCGACAGGGCAATGAAAATGGCGCGGAAATCGGTCAGGGGTTTTGTGGGTGAATGCGCCTTGAGCGGTGGCTCGCGCAAAAATGCCAGGATTTCACCCAAAGCCTGCTCCGCCCGCAGCGGCGGCACAAACAGCAAGGTCATGCCGCGCTGGCGCACCAGCTGAAAAGGGATATTCTTTGAGGAAAGCACCAGGCTCCACTGAGCCGGGGCCAGAGAGGTGTAAGGCAGGCCCGCCATACGCATGGCCCGCAAGCCGCACTCCCGCCAGAAACGGGGCGCGTCAGGGTGACGAAGCATCAATACGGAAAATTTTGTCTGTTTCGCCTTCCTCTTATCCGGGGGAGCATCTGGCCCCGGCTTTCTCAACCCATGATGTGAACCTTTATCCGGGGCGGCGTCAGGCTCATGCCCCCCCGAGACAGCCGGCAGAAATTGTCGCCGGGAAGCATCACACTGAATGTTTCCTCGGCGCGGAGAAATTTTGTTTTCAGGGAAAGAGTAGGTAAACTTTGCAACAGGGGCCGGACACCTGCCCCTTCTCCCGGCAGGGTAAAATCTGCAGGTGCGTCTTCCCGGCGGGTATTCTCCCAGCACAGCTGCGCAGTTTAGGCTCTCCTGCCTCCATCCGCCTGCACGCGTATCGCTTTTTCCTTTGCGTTCAGAGGCGCCCGCCGGGCATGCCTCCGGCTCATTTGCCGCGGCTGTTCTGCCAAACCTCTTTTTGCCGGGCTGCACAGTATTTATAAATTGCGGCGCACCCGTTTTTTTGCCGTATTTAAAGCATTCTCGCCTGGGGGGAGGCCTGCGGCCTGAAACGAAGTCCGCCCCGGGCGCTTTAGGAGCCGCGCTTCTGCAAGTCGTCATTTTCCGGCTGCTCCGGGGTTACATCAATGACTTTGTCATCGTGCACAATTACCTTATACTCTTCCGATGAAGCGGCGCGGTTGTTCCGCTCATAATCGGCCATTCGGTAACCATTGTTGGGAGGCGCCACAGGGCCGCTCGTAAAAAAGCGGTAAAATACAAAAGGTCCCTGTCTTCCCCCCATACTCCGAAAGCTCTGCCCGGCGCAGTCAAAGCCGGAACCATCTTCCGGACGGTTACCCCCGCCGCCATACCCGCCCGCCGGGAAACCGGGCCGGGAGGCCAGACGCATTCCCATGCGCCGCACCACCGCCCGGCGCAGAGCAGGCAGCAGCAAAGGCAACGCCAGGATGTCGGAAAGCAGACCGGGAACAATCAAAATTAAACCGCAAAGCAAGAGCACTATGCCGTCAAGCACCTCTTCCCGCGGCGACAGCCCCTGCATCAGGGCCTGATTGGCTCTGGCAAAAGAATGCATCCCATGCGAACGAACCAGATAAAAGCCAAGCAAAGCCGATGCCCCAAGCAGCAAAAACACCTCAATAAGTCCGATGCGCCCGGCCAGCCAGAATAAAAACCAGCCCTCAGCCACAAAATAAACCAGTGCAATCAATAACGGCATGAACAAGCTCCTTGCCTGATAATTAAGCTCTATTCAGAAAATGGCAAGAATTTAATCGTCTTCTCTTTATCGGAGCAGGCGGCAGGCAATCAATAAATATTGCGCCCGTCCGGAGTTTGCATCTCCGGTCAAGCTTCCGCCCCAAAATGATGCCCCGCCCTGAGGGCGGGGTCGGAGCCGTATCCGCCCTGAAGGCCGGGATCTAAAACACAAATGAAGTTTGGATGAAAGACATAAGAGAAGAACCCCGGAAAGCGCACTTCCCGGAGAGTTCCTCTCTTGATATGGCAGATTGAAGCTTACAGTCCCTGCAGGGCTTCCTGATCTTCCTTGGAGAGCAGGCGATCGAGGTCGAGCAAAATAAGCAGACGGTCTGCAAGTTTGCCCACACCGCTGATATATTCCGACTCAAGCCCGGCCACAACCGGCGGCGGCGGCTCAACAGTGCTCGCCGGAATACGCAGCACTTCAGAAATGGAATCAACCACAAAGCCTACAATCATTTCATTGATTTCAATTACGATAATTCTGGTATATTTATCCTGAGGCTTGGATTTCAATCCGAAGCGCCGGCGCAGGTCGATAACGGGAATAACCTTGCCCCGCAGATTGATAACCCCTTCCACAAATTCCGGGGCCTTGGGCACTTTGGTTATTGCCATAGGCAGGATGATTTCCTGCACCTTCAATATATCAACCCCGAACTCTTCATCGCCGGTACTGAATGTAACCAGCTGTAAAAGTTCATCGTCCTTTCTTTGAATGACATCATCCATGCTAGCACTCCTTAGATAATTCAGAAATTCGGTAAACAGGGCCGAATTGCATACATGTAAGCCGTGTTGAGAGTATAGTCCAATTTGCAGGACTTGTACAAGCTAAAAATTATTCCCTGATTACGGCGTCTTTTGCACCTGCCGAAAATCATCCCGCGCTGCCGGATTTTGGGGCTACTCCTATGCAGAAATATTTAAACCCCGCTTTCTGCATATGCTCGGGCGAGTAAAGATTGCGCCCGTCAAAAATTACCGGGCAGCTCAAGGTATTGCGGATTTTTTCCAAATCGGGCGTACGGAACTGGTTCCACTCAGTCACCACCAGCAGGGCATCAGCCCCATTCAGGGCGTCATATTGCTCCTGCGCCAGAGCAAACAGCGCATTGCCCGCAAGAAGTTTCTGAGCATTTTCACCGGCCACCGGGTCAAACGCCCGAATTTTCATGCCCCGGGCGGTAAGTTCGCTGATAATTTCCAGTGAGGCCGCTTCGCGCATATCATTGGTATTGGCCTTGAAAGCCAGGCCCCAGAGAGCCAGGGTCTTACCTGCCACATCTCCGCCAAAATAAGCCAGAATTTTTTTCGCCATACTTTTTTTCTGACGGGCGTTCACATCCTCCACCGCTTCCAACAGGCAGGGAGCGGCTCCTGCCTCTCTGGCCGTGTGAATCAGCGCTTTGACGTCTTTGGGAAAACAGGACCCCCCGTAGCCCACCCCGGGGTAAATAAAATGGTAGCCGATGCGATGGTCTGAGCCTATGCCCACCCGTACCTCGCGAATATCCGCCCCTACCTTTTCACAAATGGAGGCCATTTCATTAATAAAAGATATTTTGGCGGCAAG
>JAFQMU010000168.1 GCA_017421085.1 Desulfovibrionaceae bacterium
ATTGAGTTTTTAAGGGGCAAGTTGGAAAAGCAGATATGCGCACCAAAAAGGCCCCGGTATATACCGGGGCCTTTTTGGTGCGCATATCTGCTTTTCCAACTTGCCCCTTAAAAACTCAATCGGACTTTCTTGCCGAACTGTGCAAAAAGCATGGCTTAACTTGGTTGATTTTGTATCAATCAAAAAGTTATGATGTTTTCCTTACAGAGTGCCAGCTGACTAACAGAGAGAGGTAATGGAGAGAAAATTGGATGACAGCGTTTGAGCTGAAAGCGGTCTCCCCTCCTGCGGATGGACGCTGAATCGGAGAAGATATCCGCTGAGGTCAGGGGGGTATTGACACTTTTATTCACAGGCGCCGGGGAGTAGGTTGTATAAATAAGGCCGCATAAGCGGCCTTATTTATTTGGCGATCATGGCTCTCAGCAGATCGATGCAGTTTTCCGCCTCATGGCTGATCCACCCCATTCTTTCGACAAAGTGGATGAGCTGGTAAATATCTTTAAAATCCATGTTGGTATTATAAATTTCCGCGGTCAGCGCATGGCAGCGTTTGGTAATTATTCTGTTCTGCTGGCGCACATCGCGATAGAGAACTTTTGTATTTTCTCTGTCTGTATCATCGCCATTAATCAAATCAACAGTTGCCCGCAGGGCAGGTTCAATCAGAGATACGATTTTTGTAATTTCCAGAATCAGTTCAATCAGACCCTTGCGAAATTCCTGGGGGATCTCCATGTTGCGCATGGAGAGCCAGTCCAGGCTTTCCTGACCGCCGTCAAGAATATTGTCCTGCTTGGACAGATAGGACAGGAAAGACGGCTTGTCCACTGCCATAAACAGGCCGCGCGGCAGGTGGTTGCGGATATTTCGCTTTATCTTGTCGGCATGTTCTTCGGCCTGGCTCAATTCTTCCTGTAAAGCCGTGAAATGCGGCCCGACGCCCTCTTCTATGTATGAGGTGAGGGCTTTTTCCAAAAGCATTGTTCCCCTGGAAATAGTTTCGTAGTGTTCAATCAGTCCGTCAATGGGGGAGTTGACGGAAAGCATTCCGAAAAACGGCAAACGCGGACTCATGGGGCCTCCTTACCCTTGAAAGTATTATATATTTGTAAATATTGTCCAGCGCAAAAGTTGGTATATTACTATACAGGTTATTGCTGCGATAGGCAATGTCAACACCCAGTACAAAACGATTTTATACAGCACTCTGAAGTCAACGGCCCCAAAGCCGCGGGCTACCCCAACCCCAACTACTGCGCCGACGGCCGCATGGGTTGTGGATACGGGCATTCCCAGGTTTGAGGCGAGCAGAACTGTGGTTGCCGCGCCAAAGGCCACGGCAAAGCCCCGGGTGTTGGTGAGTTTGGTAATGCGCTTTCCTACAGTATTCATTACCTTGTGTCCCAGGCAGACAATCCCGACAGCTATACCAGCCCCGCCCATGGCCAGCAACCAGAGCGGCACAATGCTGCCGCCCTCTGTAGCATAGGTACCCTTGGCGATGCCGTATATGGCGGCAACCGGGCCAATGGCGTTGGCAACATCATTGGCCCCCTGGGAAATTGCCACATAACAGGCGGTGCAGATTTGCAGATTACGGAAAATATTTTCAACAGACCGGTTGGGGCGAACGCGCGGGTCGAGCCTGGATCTGATATGCCTGCGGTAGAAAAAAGTCGTCACCGCCATGATTACAGCTGTGAGCAGCAGGCCAACCGGCATGGAAATGCCCAGGCTTTTGCCGTAGGGCGTTTTATAGAGAAACGAAAGAATAACCAGAGCCAGAGTGAGGCTCCCCCAGATGGGGGCCCAGAACACCGCCGCCCCAAGCACATCTTTTCTGACCAGAATATAGCGGCGGATGTGTATAAAGATTAAAAAGGCGATCAGCCCGCTGAAAAACGGGGAAATAATCCAGGAAAGCACGATGCCGCCGATGTTGCCCCACTGTACTACATCGATGCCTCCGGCAATCAGCCCAAAGCCGAGCAGGCTGCCGACAATGGAGTGAGTGGATGAAACAGGCAGTTCGGTCATGGTGGCAATAAGTATCCACACGCCGGTTGAAAGCAGGGCGGCGAGCATGCCCACGGCCAGCATATTGGCGGTGGGAATGACAGCCGGATCGATAATGCCTTTGCAGATAGTGTCGGTAACATTTGAGCCAAGAAACATGGCCCCGATAAAGTTTAATACGGCTGCAATCAAGACCGCCTGCCATATGGAAATGGCTTTTGCCCCCACCGCAGGGGCCATTGAGTTTGCAACATCGTTTGCTCCCAGCGAAAAAGCCACAAGCAAACCAGCCACTATTGAAGCAATAAGGATAAGAGTGGTTGGATCCATTTAATTCCGAGCTATGCTTTACTTGCCGACGGCAAATTATTGTCAGTCCGCTTTTATACGGGCCATATGCTGGTAGGGAATCAAGTCAGAAATTACTTCATGCGATAGGTAATCCGTCCTCTGGTAAGATCGTAGGGAGAAAGTTCAACCGTTACCTTGTCGCCCGGAAGAATGCGGATGTAAAACTTACGCATTTTTCCTGAAATGTGGGCAAGCACTTCATGTCCGTTTTCCAGTTCTACCTTGAACATGGCATTGGGCAGGGCTTCCTGCACAATGCCGTCGATTTCAATGGCGTCTTCTTTGGCCATTTTTCCTCCTGCCGGTGATTTTTGAGCACCAGTATTTAAAATATGATAGGAAACATCTTTTCAAAAGCGTCCACATGCCTGCCCGTCTGACTTCGGCGCAGCCGGCCTTGAAGCGCAACCCTTGCCTACCCGCCCTGACAGGACAAAAGCAGATATATCAGCGCCTTTGGGTTGTTTGTCCAACCCGGGCGAAATTATCCGTCTAATAGCAAATTGCAGGGGGAGTTAAAAGGGGTACAGGCATATTTTTATTGTTTTTTTCTGCCTCGCTTGGCCGCTGAATCTGTCCTGCCCCCGCTCGGCATGCTTTTCGGGGTTTGCACAGGCCTGAACAGCCACCAGCCCCCGATGAGCAGCATGGGAATGCACAAAAGCTGTCCCATGGTCAGCCAGCCGAAGGCAAGATAGCCAAGTTGGGTATCTGGCATGCGCACAAACTCAACTGCAAATCTGAAAATACCGTAACCCAGCAGAAACATTCCGCATACCCTGCCGGGGATATGCGGTTTTGCCGAATACAGCCAGAGCGCCAGACCCAGGATTAAGCCTTCCAGAAGGGCCTCGTAAATCTGGGATGGATGCCTGGGCAGCGGGCCTCCTCCTTTGAACACCACTCCCCATGGCATGGAAGTCACGCTTCCCCACAGCTCTCCATTGATGAAGTTGCCTATTCGGCCCGCCAGAAGACCCAGGGGCACCAGCGGGGCGATAAAATCGCCGACCTGAAAGAAACTGCGTCGGGTTTGGCGGGCGAAATAAAAAACTGCTGCAATCAACCCTATCATCCCGCCGTGAAACGACATGCCGCCTTCCCAGACTTTAAATACAGCAAGGGGGTGATGCAGGTAATATGAAAAGTCGTAGAAGATAATATATCCGAGCCTCGCACCCAGCACCAGCCCCAGGGCGGAAAGGATAATCAGGTTGTCAACATCGTCCGGCCGCCAGATGTTTGCCGGATGAGTACGCGGGGAGCGTTTCGCCCTGTGGCGCCCCAGCAGCCATGCGCCCAAAATGCCCGCTATGTAGGCAAGACCATACCAGCGGATGGCAACCGGCCCTATTTGCAGGGCTACGCTGTCAATATTGTGGATGAACATAAATCAACCTTGCAAAGCTGTCTTATCCGGCAAATTTATCATTTTATTCAGATTATCCAAGAAGAAAATTCAGTCTATGCCATGAGCGGCATAAAGCACGGTTTTGTCAAGTCCTGCCCTTTGAAGACCGATGCACAGAGAGGCGAAAGCTTCCTGCCCGAACGCCAGAGTGTTAATGTAACGGGCAGGGGTGAACGCAAAGTCGGGTTGAATGGCAAACATCCTTGACAGGGCGCTTTCCGCCTCATCGCGTTTGCCCAGCTGGCCAAATGCCGCTGCCCGCAGCATAGGTTCCCAAAAGCAGTCTGGCGTATTTACAAGCAGAGCGTCATTAAGAGCCGACTCAAAATCACCCAGCATGTAATGCCTGAAATATTCCACAATTTTGCCCCAGCCTGGGGAGCATGGGTTCAATTCACGGCTGCGCTGGATCAGTAAAATGCCTTCGTCAAAATTCCCGGCAAGTCCGACAAGCAGCCCCGTGGCGGAAAGCATGTATGAATTGGCCGGATTGAGCGGCACCACCTGGGCGATGGCCTTTTCAAACTGATGACGGTTATGCCTGAGGAAAAAGTTCAGAGCCAGCGCCCAATAGGCTGTTTGGGATGAACCGTCCATGGCAATGGCGCGTAAGGCGAACTCCTGAGCCTTGTCCAAAGCGTTGGGCACAGTGTTGTAGCCAAGCTGATAATCTGATGCATACAAATCGGCCAGCGTGGCTATTGCCACAGGATTGCGCGGATCACTGACAATAAGTTGTTCCAGATCTTCTTTTGCCTGCATGAACAGGTCTCGATCAAAACTGGCCATCCAGTTATGATAGCAGAGCATAGTTTCATAAAATTCTAGATTTTCATCATGCCGACTGCCCAGGTCAAGGGAGAGCTTGCGCCTGATGGCCCCAAAGCTGTCGCCAATGCGGGAGCCCAGACGTTGGGCAATTTCTTCCTGAATTTCAAACATGTCACGCCTGTCAATATTGATATCAAGGCGTTCCGCCCATATGTTTGTTCCGGTTGCAGCATCTGCAAGTTCAGCATACAGCCGGATCATGTTGTTGTTCATCTGCACGCTGCCATGCAGAATAAAGCGCACTCCCAAGCTCTGGGCTATGCTCGCCAGAGACTCATCTTTTGTGGTAAGCTGTCGGGTTGTGTAAGAACTTACCACCGAGAGTTCTTCAAAGCGGGTAAGCACCAGGGTGATCTCGTTGGTCAGGCCTTCATTGAACAGTTCAGCTTCGGGGGCTTCCGACAAATTAATCAGGGGAAGCACTGCCACGCTGATCAGGGCAAGCTGCTGAGTTTTTCCGAAGAAATCGGGAGTCTTGACTGTTGATGGCGCTGTCGGGGTTTCATCAGCTTCAGGAAGAGGCGGAATTTCCATACGGGAAAAAGTAGGAATATAACCGCCTTTCGGGACTTCTATGCGAATGGGACCCGGGTTGGGAGTATCTACATAATATTCCAGAAGGCGGTTGCGCAGTTTTGCCGTTTCCACCCTTACTACCGGATCATGGAGAGGATCGAAGTCTGCTCCGCGCCCAAATACCGTGGTTGCAATGGTATAAGCCTTGAGCTGCCCTGCATTGCCGGCAACTGTTTCTTCCACGATAAATCGGAAAAATTCCTTCAGCCGCGGAGAAGCGCTGAAACCGGGGTCGGCCAGAATACTTTCAAGCTGAGTCAGAATCTCCTGATTTTGTATTGGGCTGTTGTGCATTGGCTCCCCAAGATAAAAACGCTGTTCTGGGCTGTTAAAACAGAATTGCTGCGGGTTGTTCTATGCTGAGGAAGAATCCGTTTTCCCCAAAGCTATTCGTAGCTCATAATAGGCATTAGTGCCAGTATTTACAAGAGAAAGCAATCGTTTTTATGGTAAGCTACAAGTTGTTATGTCCTGTAATATTCTATTAATAATATTCTTTCCGCATATTATGATTTTATAAAACAACCCGTTTGCCCAAAGGAGAAAGCATATGGCAAAGATTGTAAATTCTTGGAACGAATGGGACCCGCTGAAGAGAATCATTCTGGGCAGCGCCTGGGGAACTCATCAGCCGAAAAGCGATATCTCCTGGAACTATGATGCCCCTACCCGCCCCGGCTGGTATGGACGTATGCCCGAAGAGATGGAAGCCCGCGCTATTGAGCTGATGGATGGCTTTCAAAAAATTCTGGAAAGCCGCGGCGTAGTTGTTGACCGCCCCCAACCGTTCGATACCACTAAAAAAACTGTTACTCCCGACTGGGAGTGCGAAGTGCAGCGCGGGTTCCAGCCTTGCCGCGACGTTTTTTTCTGCACCGGCAATGAAATTATGGAAGCGACCATGTCCATTCGCGCCCGCTGGTTTGAATATATCGCTTTCCGCGATATTCTTGAATATTATTTCCATAACGACCCGGAATTTTCCTGGGTGGCCGCTCCTAAACCCCGCCTTACTGAACAGTCGTTTGAACATAATTGGTGGTTCAACTATAAACATGTGTGGAGCGATGAAATAAAACGCGAACGGATGCTTAAGCGGCAGTGGCATACCACCAACAAGGAGCCTCTGTTCGATGCGGCAGACGGTATTCGTTTCGGTAAGGACATTTTCTGGAATGTCTCCGCCATTTCCAATGCCGCCGGTATAGACTGGCTGCGTCGCCATTTCTCTTCCAGAGGGCTGCGCCTGCATGAAATTCAGTTTGACGGAGATTACCACCACTGGCATATCGATGTATGCATTATGCCTCTGCGTCCGGGTCTGTGCATTTACAACCCTTATTATATGTACCTGACCCCGCAGTTCGAAGAACTGCTCAAGAAGAATGACTGGGAACTTATTCCTGCTGTACCTCCCACTCATCAGTATAATATGCGCATCGGCACTCTGAATGAGCGCATCGGTCCCTACTGGATTTCTATGAACACTCTGTCCATTGATCCCAAGACCATGTGTATTGAAGCCCATGAAACCGGTTACCAGGAACAGATAAACAAACTGGGCATTGAAGTTATTCCGGTAGACTATGCTGATCAGGTAGCTTTTGGCGGTTCTCTGCACTGCTCCACTGTTGACGTATACCGCGAAGGCGGCTGTGAAGACTACTTCCCCAATCAGGTAGCGGGTTACTAATACTGATACATGACAGTTCATCTCTTACCATAAGAGAAATTACGCCGCCGGCCTCAGCCTTGGAGCCATCCATAAAGGATGGCTCCTTTTTTATAAAGCGAAAAAACTGTGCAAAGCGGGCCTTGATTTAGCGCGGTCTTTATAATCTTAATTTCATAATTGTTGCGGGGCATGAAAAAGAGGGCTGCACTGCTGCTGATAAGCGCTTTGTTACAGCTGTTTCTAATAGTGTAATTTCTTCTCCCGGCGCTGTTAACCTTTTGGCGCTACAGCCAGTTTAAGTTGATATGCCTTAGTTCGGTTGGGCAGAAAACTGCACGGTGCAAACTTGAAGAGAGGAGTTGTAATCCGGCTTTTCGTAAGGTTCAGCTTTTGTTTGTACGCAGCGTAAAGCTGAACAAAAATATTGAAAAGAGCCGGCTTTTAGGAGCCGGCTCTTTTGGAATAATTACTTAATAAAATAAATGGCTAGTTTTTTGTAAATCCGCCCTTTCTACATGGAATTGTAACCAGCTTGGTCAACACTGTATACAAAGCGCAGGTGAAGGCAATGGTAGGCACAGTGGCGTTCATCAGCAGGGGGAAAGGAGATGTTTCGCCGAAATCGAGGGTAATCGGGTTAAGGAACCACATATAGAATAAAAACCCGGATACGCTGGTAAGAATGGCAATCCAGTTTACTCCCTTCCAGTAATAGAACTTACCGCTGCTGGAAAAGTCATAGAGCGACTTTACATCCATATTCTTTCGGCGCAGAAAGACCAGATCAGCTATACAGATGCCGACCATGGGGGCGAAAAATGTTGCGCAGAAAGCCAAAATGGAGGGGCAGCGTTCGTAATATAGCTCAGGAATAGTGGTTACAACCAGGCCCATGGGAATGCAGCAGAGGAAAAGCAGCATCTTCCAGCTCTTGCGGCTCAGGAAGGAGAACTGCTTGGAGGCCATGGCGCAGGGGTATACCTGAATCACCGTTGATGAAACATTGGCAAGAGCAAGGAAACCGAGACAAACCAGACCCAGGAAGAATCCTCCGAGGGGAATCATCCAGTCCGGCGGGTTAAAAGTATTGAAGATAAGCCCGCTGACGCCGCCCACGATGGCCATTAACCCGAAAATTACACCATTGCCGATCCAGAACCCCCAGTAATAGGCGCGATTGTTATTGGCCAGTCGGCCCAGGGCTCCCAGGAACGGCCACCAACCCATGGCAAGACCAAACAGCAGTTCTATACCGATAAAGTAGGAGATTTTCGGCTCAAGCCAGGCCCCTCCAGGGGCGGTGGAAAAGATTTTTTCCAGCCCCACTTTAGTAAACAGCATATAGAACATAACCAGCATAATAAATAAAAGGAGCGGAGTTGTGATGCGGGTAAGAATCTTCATGCCAAGAGGGCCGGTTTGAGAAACCAGGAAGGTAATCAGCACGCCGAGAAATCCGAAAACGCGCAGAAGTATGGGCTTGGTAGCCTCGTCAAGGGGATAGACTGCGTCTACAATGGTAACGCAGCCGCTTGCCAGCATAATCAGAATAATAGTGTTCCAGCCAAGACCTACGATAACTGTCAGGAACACAGGAAATTTTACCCCATTGACGCCAAAAGGCGCTCTCAGCAAAACATATTGGTCCAGGCCGTATTTTGTGCAGCCCTGTACGGAGAAACATGCGATTACTGTTCCCATGCACACGCCGATAATGCAGGCGGTCATCAGGTGGTTGGCCGGAAGAAATGTTCCCAGTACCCCACCGGTGAGCAGGCACCAGCTGGCAATGGCGAAAGATGTACAAAGAAAAGCAAAATCTACAAGGTTAAAGTTACGATATCTGGCGGCAATGGGGTTGGTGGTCATTTGTTCTTCCACACTGCCAAGACCTTTGTCTTTCAGGTTGGTTTCCATTTCCTGCTCCTTTTATAAACAGATTTGCTTTGAACTGTCAGCTGTTCCAAAGCTGCATTTCATTTCCGCTGTTCAACTTGTCAGGCTGAGACAATTTAATAAGTCAGGTAGCCCAACAACGGGAAAATAATAAAAGTAATTGTAATCAGAACAATTGCTTCGAATATTCCCATGACTTCTGTCTGCCCGGAATCAAGCTCACTTTCTTCTATCTGCTTTAACAGTTCAGGATTCAATGTTTCAGCATCGTTCATCTGACAACCCCCTAATAGTTTGCAGTTGTCCCTGCTAACGCGTAAACTTGGAAAAGCCGCCGTTTTTTCAGATATGTCGTCTGTTCAGGGAAAACTTTTTACAATTTAACTTAACGTTAAGTTGCCTAAAGCAGCTTATATGTCGATACAGGCCGGCGGTTCATCCAGATACTGCCGGAAACAAATATCAAAGCTGCCTGTCCCATTTGCAAACAGATGGTTGCACCTGTCCACATTGGTACATTAGCATTATAGGGTTTAGGGCCAAGTATTATACAGGAACATACGTTTCGTATGATACATTTTGATAATATTTTGTGTGACTTAAAGAGATTGAAGCGTCCGGACAGCTGGAATTGAATATAAAAAAAGCCGGGCTCCGCGGAGCCCGGCTGCGTCTGCTCAGGTTAAAATCAGCCCTGGGTGATTTCAATTTTCCGGGGCTGTTCCTTCTCTTTGGGCGCTCGCGGCAAAACCACTTCCAGCACCCCGTTTCTGCATGAGGCGGAAACGGCGTCGGCCTGCACATCTTCCGGAACTGCGATTACCCGGCGGAAAGAACCGAAGCTTCTTTCCATATGATAAACACCCTTTTCCATGTTCTCAGCGTGAAATTTTTTTTCTCCGCTGATAATCAGGGTATTTTCTTTCATTTCCACATTAAGCTCTTTTTCTTCCACCCCTGGAACTTCCAGAGCCACCCGCCAGGCGTGTTCATCTCCTTCGATACTCATCCTGGGTTGAATAAAGCCGTCGGATTCTACCATGCCGGAACGGGCCCTTGCCGGAGCCAGCGAAGCCAGCAGGCCGAAGGGGGAGGTCGCGGCCTCCGTCATTATATCGAACATTCTGTCAAACTCATTGCCAGGGAATACACGCCCCGAGGATTGCCCGGAATGTCTTACTTGTAATTTGCTGGTCATAAATAACCCTCCTGAAGATATTTATGCCTGAACTGATTTTGATTGTTCAAACATTTGCTTAATGCAGATATAATAAAACCGTTGTCCGCCCAGTCAAGATGCCGGGCGAAGAACAGACGGCCGGTTGTATGGGCTTTTTCATTTGCCCAAATCAGCTTGCTCTGGGGGGCGCTCTGATTTATAATCGGCTGAACCAAGGAGCAGCAATGAAATATCTCATTTGTGAAGATTTTGGCGGTCATCAGGTGGCTTTTCTTTTCCCCAACCGGGTCGATCACGCGGACATGCGCGAGCAGCTCCCTTACGCAAAAGTAACCGCCGCCGGTTATGTTGAGCTGGAAAACGATTCTTTCCGCTGCTTTGGGGGAAGTAAGGAGCTGGATATTCACGCCCGTCCGGAGCAGGATGTAGCAATCATTCTTGAGCATCTGGCCTCAAATAAGGCATAGGTCAGGGCTGTACGAGCATATTATGGTTGAAAGCGCCAGGGCCCGCATTCTGATTATCGATGATGAAGAAGGCATCAGACTTTCTCTGAAGGGCATTCTTGAGGAAGATGAAGGCCATGCTGTGCTTGAGGCCGCAAGTGCGGAGGAGGGGCTGGAAGTCATTGCCCGGGAGCTGCCGGATCTGGTCTTTCTCGATATCTGGCTCCCTGGCATGGACGGCATGGACGCGCTTATCAAAATAAAGGAGCGTCACCCCCTTCTGCCGGTAATCA
>JAFQMU010000021.1 GCA_017421085.1 Desulfovibrionaceae bacterium
CTCATATACCCGCTCTTCATTCAGCTCTCCCAGCCCGTAACCGATATTTTCCATGATGCTGGTATTGAAAAGAAAGGTATCCTGCGACACCAGTGAAATATTTTTACGCAGGGAAGCCAGAGTATACTCGCACACAGGCAGCCCGTTGATTAATATTTCCCCCTCCTGATGCTCGTAAAACCGGGGAATCAGGTTTACAAAAGTGCTTTTACCCGCCCCCGAAGGGCCTACTATTGCAATGCGCTCACCCGCTTTAAGCCTGAAGCTGACATTGCGCAGGGCGGGTTGATCTTCCGGGTTATAGGCAAAGGTAACATTGCGGAATTCCAGCTCTTTAAACGGTTCTTTCAGGATATTACCGCCCTCTTTTTCCACATTTATTTCGGGAGAATCCAGCACTTCAAACACCCGCTCGGCGCTGGCCAGGGCCCTCTGAATTTCGTTGTTGGCGCTGGTAATCTTCTTCACCGGCTCATAAAGCATAATCATGGCTGCCAGAAAAGAAAAGAAAGTACCGGGGGTAGACACCCCCTCCATTACCTGCTTGCCGCCGTACCAGACAATAATTGCCGCAGCAAGAATACCGATAAGCTCCATGATGGGAGAGGAAAGTTGTGAATATTTGGCCTGTTTGATGGCCTGCTCCACCAGTCGTTTGTTTTCGGCGGAGAAACGGACCGTTTCTTTCTCTTCGGTAGAAAAGGCCTTGAGCACCCGGATACCGCTGAAAATTTCGTTAAGAAAAATGGAAATATCAGCGATGGTCTGCTGGCTTCTGCGGCCGATTTTACGCAGCCTCCGCCCGAAATAGATAAACGGGAAAAAGGCCAGGGGCAGAGCAAGCAGCCCGATGGCCGCCAGAAACGGGTCGCGGTAAATGACCAGACCGATCAGCCCGATACAGGTTGCCATTTCCCGCATAATTACAATAATTGAAGGCAGGCTGGTGCGGATTTGCATTACATCGTTGATAATGCGCGACATCAACATCCCCACCTGGTTATCTTCAAAAAATTTCAACGGGAGGTAAATGATTTTATTGTAAAGCTCATCGCGCAATTCTTCGAGCACATGCAGGCCGCAATATTCCAGCAGAAAATTCTGCACAAAACGGGCAACGCCGTTGAGCAGCTGCACCAGCACCAGCAGAGGCGGCAGCCAGAGCAAGGCATTATGATCTTTTTCAATAAAAATTTTGTCCAGTGCAGGCTGCACCAGATAAGCAAGAGCTGCGGAAGTAAGAGCCACGACAATCATGGCCACCACCGCGAAGAAAATTTTCAGCTTATATGGCTTGAAATAAGCGAGAATGCGCCGGAGCAGGCGCATGCTGTCTTTAAAAGTATATTGCGGTTTGATAATTTCCCGGGCCATAACAACATTTGAGTTTGAAAAATTTTTGGGGTTTTAAATTGAGCCGACACATGATAAATGCCCTGAACAACAAACAGGTCAATATAATTATGCCAAAAAAAACAACTCCGCAAGCAATAAATCCCGCCCCGCCCCGTCCGCAACGCCTGCCCCGGGCAGGAAGAAATCCCGCCCGTTTTGCCGCAGACGGGCAAACCGCTTCGCATCATGCGGAATCCGCGCCTGCGCCTATGCGCATCAATAAATATCTGGCCTGCTCCGGCTGTTGCTCGCGACGCGCGGCCGACGAGCTGATTGCTGCCGGAAAGGTGCTGATTAACGGTATGACGGCCTGCGCAGGGCAAAAGGTTGAACCAGGCGATGAAGTGAGCGTAAACGGCGAGCTTCTCTCCCCTCTCAGGAAAAATGTCGGCTCCGGGCGTATCTGCATTATGCTGCACAAGCCCGTGCATGTGGTCTCTACAGCCAGCGACCCGCAGCGCCGCCGCACTGTGCTGGATATTCTGCCTGCTGGTCTTTGCAGTGAACGGGTTTATCCGGTGGGCAGGCTCGACTATTTTTCAGAAGGGCTGATTCTGCTCAGCAATGACGGCGAGCTGACCTTCCGGCTCACCCATCCGGGCTGGCATGTGCCCCGCATTTATGAAGTCAAAATCCGTGACGAGGTAGACACAGCCGCTTTACAGACCATGCGAAGCGGCATGACTCTCGCTGAAGGCGAAAAGCTTGCCCCGGTAGATGCGGAAGTTATAAAGAGCATGCCGGGGGCCACCCTGCTGCGGCTCACTCTGCATCAGGGGGTGAACCGACAAATCCGTCGGATGTGCCGCGATCTTGGCCTGACTATTCTTTATCTCAAACGGGTGCAGATAGGTCCGCTCAAACTGGGAGATTTACCCAGGGGAGAAGCCCGCCATCTGAAAAAGCACGAGCTCGCCGCCCTGCGTAAAGCGGTTGGTCTGACTTGATTAAATAAAAAAACAGGGCCCTTTTCGGCTTTTCGCCGTTTCATTATTGATGAACCCGCAAATTTGCTTTGCCGGGCCGGTAACATCTGCCCGCCTGCCAATATTTAATTGGAAACTGGGTTGACATTTTTCATGTTTTCCTGCAGCGTGAAAATAGGTTTAAAAAGAACTGGATTGGAGGTTGGCAGCCCGCAGTCAAAATTCAGGGGGTCTGGGCAGTAGTTTACCTTTGGGGGGTACCCCCCCAGGAGGCGCTTGCAGACTACAGACCGCAAAGTCAGCCGCTTGAATTCCTCTGACGTTTTACTTTGACCGGGTCTCCCCCAGTTTTTCCATCATCTAACAGGTTGAGGGTAATATGGAATACAGAATTCTTGGTAAAACTGGATTGAAGGTAGGAACAGTCGGGCTCGGCACCGAATTTCTGGACAAGAAGCCTTACGAAATTGTGGAAGAAACCATCCATACCGCCATGGAACACGGCGTAAACTTCATGGACAACTTCCTGCCGGGCGAACAAAACCGCATCAATGTGGGCAAGGCCATTGCCGGGCACCGTGACAAGTGGATTATTCAGGGTCACCTCTGCTGCACCGAGCTGGATAAGAACAACCAGTTCGACATTACCCGCGATCTGGATATCTGCAAAAAATTCTGGGATGACTACTTCAAATTCATGGACATCGACTATGTCGATATCGGAAACCTCTTCTTCATGGACACGGAAGAAGACTATAAGGCTGTCTTTGAAACCGAATTCATCGATTATGTGCTGAAGGAAAAGGAGCGCGGCAGAATCCGATACATCGGCGCCAGCTCCCACAATGCGAAAATAGCCAAAAAGATGATTGATACCGGCCTGCTGGACGTGCTGATGTTCAGCATCAACCCCGGTTATGACATGCTGCCCACTGAAATGCCTCTGGGCCAGGCCATCCGCCAGGTAACCACTGAGGTTAAGAAGAATCAGGGCGTGCAGCCTGAACGCAAGGCCCTTTATGACCTTTGCGCAAGCAAGGAAATCGGGGTTATCGCCATGAAGACCCTGGGCGTGGGCAAGCTGCTTTCAGCCGAGTTCACCCCCTTCCAGCGTCCGCTCACCGTGGGTCAGTGCATTCACTACGCCCTCGACCGCCCGGCGGTATCCACTGTTGTTATCGGCTACGAAAGCGGTCAGCATGTTCTGGATGCAGTGAACTATTTCAATCTCAGCGCGGAAGAAAGAGATTATTCCGATGCCATCAGCGAATATCACAATAATTTCATGGGTCAGTGCGTATACTGCAACCACTGCCTGCCCTGCCCCTCTGAAATAGATATCGCC
>JAFQMU010000169.1 GCA_017421085.1 Desulfovibrionaceae bacterium
AGCCGCTTCTGCTTGCAGACCCCCTTGCCGCAGGCAGGCAGACAGAGCAGGCCGCCGAAGCTCTTCTCGCATCTGATGCCGAAGGGAAGATTCCCGCCCCGGAACTTCCGCCTGCTCTTGTTCAGGCTGCCGAGGCCTACACCGAGTTTCAAGACGCTCATGTCAGCAAAGATCCGCTGCGCTACAGAGTTATCTGCCATTCCCCCGACGCCCCCAATCTGGCCGCTGAATTTTTAAAAAGCTCTCAAATCAGCCGTATGCAGGATGTTCCCATTTATACGCTGACTGCGTTGCAGCAGCGCCTGCGCACTTCGCTTGAGGAGGGGCGTAATATTCTGCATTCTTTCGGTTTTTATGCAGGGTCAGTAAAAGGCTGGATAGAAAAACGGGAAACTTCAGCAGAGCCTGAATCGGAAAACGCAGATGCCTTGGGAGCAGACAACTTGCAGGAAGCGGATGGAACTTCCAGCTCCCGTTTGCAGGCGGTGGTGCAATTTTTCCCCGGCCCCCGGTACACCCTGGGGAAAACCAGAATTATCCGCACAAACCAGCCCGATTTAAGCGCCCTGCCGCCGGAGCTGCTTTCCCGGCTTCAACTTTCCTCTTCTGAACCCCGCTCCGCCACCGATGCAGAACTGCCCCGATCTCTGGAGGATGTAGGACTGAAACATGGCTCTCCCGCAGTTGCGGCCGATGTGCTCAAGGCCGTTGACCTTGTTGTGGATGCCTACCATAACAAGGGTTATCCCTTTGCCGAAATTTACGCCTCCCGTTATGTTCTGGACAACGTCCGCAAGGAACTGGAAGCTACGGTCGTGATTTCTCCTTCAGATTTTATATGTATGGGGCCGCCGCTTATCAGGGGGGATGTTCAGAATATCAACCATGACTACATAAATTATTTAAAAAACTGGCAGGAAGGAGAACCCTGGAATCAGAAAAAAATTGAAGAGTTCCGCGAGCTTCTCCGCTCCAGCGGGCTGTTCAGCCGCATAGAAATTAAACCGGCAACCCACTCGGAAGAAAGCCGTCTCAGCCGGAACAGTCAGTCTTCCCCCGGTGCGAAGCGGCCGGTGCTGGTTACCCTCAAGGAAGCCCCGTTCCGCACTGTAGGCGCCTCTCTGCGCTATGACACCAGCTTTGGCCCTGGCCTGCAAGGTTTCTGGGAGCACCGCAATTTCACCGGCAATGGAGATCTGCTGCGGGCGGAGCTTTCTCTCTGGTCAGATTTGCAGGAACTTACAGGCCACTACCGCCTTCCTTTCGTTTACGGCAGAGATGTAGATTTCATCGCCCAGGCAGGGGCGCTTTATCAGGATACCGACGCCTATCGCCTTCAGGCCGCTCAGGCCGCTGCCGGCTTTGAATGGAGAGTGAACAGACATTGGAACCTGGCAGCCCAAGGTAGCATCGAAGGCGGCTGGATTAAGGATCCGGAAAAACAAAAACAGGAATATATGATGTATGGCCTGCCTTTCAGCGCCTCATTCTCCAGTGCAAACAGTCTGCTCGACGCCACTGACGGAGGCCGGGCGATGATTTCTATCGCCCCGTACACAGGATTTTACGACAATGATTTCAATATCCTGCGCTCGCGCATAGACCTGCAACGCTTCATTCCCATGGTGGGGAAAGATACTCTGGTGCTGGCCATGCGGGCTTCTCTGGGAAATCTGCTGGGGGCGGATGCGCCGGAGGTGCCCCCATCCGTCCGCTTTTACAGCGGCGGCGGCGGCTCTGTGCGCGGTTACAAATATCAGTCTCTCGGCCCCCGCAACTCTGACGGCGATCCGCTGGGGGGGGCGTCGCTGCTCGAAATGAGCATTGAGCCGCGCTATAAAATCAACGATACCTTCGGAGTTGTGGCATTTCTGGATGGTGGCATGGCCTATGAAAACTCCATCAACGCCGACTATGGAAAAGATTTGCGCTGGGGAGCAGGGATCGGGCTGCGCCTCTACACCGCCATAGGCCCGGTGCGCTTTGACGTGGGCACGCCGCTCAACCCGCGCAGCGATGATGACTCATTACATTTTTATATCAGCATTGGACAGAGCTTCTGATTATGGACAGTAAACCCGCCGCTCCTGCAAAAGAATCCAGACTCCGTAAACAGGCGCGCCGCCTTATCAAAGGTGCAGCTGCTCTCTGCGCCCTGCTTCTCATGCTGACAGCGGGCGGGCTTATCTGGCTGCGCACAGACAGCGCCGCAGATTTCCTGCTTCGTCAGGCAGGGGAAACGCTGGCCGGGCAAGGGCTTTCACTCAAATTCAACAGCGTTTCCGGTCCATTGCCAGGGCATCTCAAAGCCGGCGGAGTTGAACTCTCAGACCGGAACGGAGTGTGGCTGCGGGCGGAGTTGCTTGAGCTGGATATCGCTCTCGCCGGGCTGCTCTCCAAAGCGCTGGATGTCAGACTACTCAAGCTGGAAAATCCTCAGCTCATCCGTCTCCCTGTTCTCCCCCCGGCACCAACCCCGACAGCTTCGGCAGAAGAGCCTGCTGATGAGGGGTTCTCTCTGGTCCTCCCCCTGGAAATCAGGCTTGAACTGCTCTCCATAACCAATGCGGCGATTCCCTGGGAGCTTATGGGAGCAGCTCCCACAGCTGACCTTCATTCGGAGGCTCAGTCCAGTCCCTCAAAAAGCGCCCCTGAAGCCTCCGCCCCGTCCGCTCTGGAGGGCCTGCTTGAACAAGCCATGCGCACGCCTTTGCTGTTCGATCTCACAGCCCATGGAGAATTGATTGAAGGTACTGTTACGGCTGAGCTGCAAATAAACGCCCGGGCAGGAGAGGATTTGGGGTTTAATCTCAGGCTCGCCCCTGCCCGCTTTGCCAAGCAGGACAATCATAGCATGGAAATTGATGCCTCCGCCCTGCTGGACGTGCGCTGGCAAAAGCGATCTGATCAGCTCAAACTTCTGCTCACAGCCGCTCAGCATGGAAGCGCCTGGAAGCTGGATAAGTTTGACCTGCATGGACTGGGCCTTGACCTTGCGGCCCGAGGCGATGCCTCCCCGGAACAAAAAATTTTCAATGCCGAGCTAAGCCTGCAAGCCCCGGCAGGTGGAGAATGGCAGAGCATCTGCGAACAGGTTTTCGGAGTGAAAAAAGAGTTGCTGTCCGCCGCAGGCGACCCTCTACAAGTTGAAATCAGCGCCGTCACCCAGGATGCAGGACACTATTCCATAGATATACCACGCCTGCACGCCGGGCTTATTTCCGGAAAGGGCAGGGCTCTTGTCCATATGCCGTCCACACCGGGCCCAAAACAGCAATCAGACCCCTCTGCACCCACGGCCGCGCTGCCTGTGCAGAGCAACATCCCCTCCGCCCCTTTTGCCGGAACAATAGATGCCGACCTGCAAATAAAAGTTGAAGAGCTGGCTCCATTCCACACCAGCCTCGGCGGTTCACTGGAGGCCGGGATTGAGGCTTCAGGAAACTTTGAAAAGGCAAACTTCAATCTTCGCTTGAACAGTCCAGCCCTGAGTGCGGCCAATGAAACAATTGAGGAAATGCAGCTTAAGCTTGAGGCAAACCTGGAGAATCTGCTTCAGAACAGGCTTTCCGGTGAAGGAAGCGTTTCTCTTGCTTCAAAAATATTGCCAGGTAAAGCCAAAGCCCCCCTCAGCCTGAACGGAGGCTGGCTGGTTGCTCTGGATCGCACCCCGGAAAAAGAGAATATTTTGGTTCAACTGAATGACTTTATGCTCACAGGGCTTGGGATGACCCTGGATGCCAGCACCAGACTTGAGCTGACATCTCTTTTTTTCCATCCACTGAGTGAAAAACCGCTTCTCTGGCCGCAGGGCATGCGCATGGACGGCGATTTGAAGTTTGAAGTAAACGACTGGGCTCAGTTGTCCGCCATCTCCAATACTCCCGTTATGGGCGATAAATTCAGAGCGCAGCTTGCGCTTGCAAACATCGAAAATGTTCAAAATGCTCATCTGAGTCTACATACGGGTTCTATGGAACTGCCGGAGCATAACCTCAGCCTGACCGGGCTGGCTGTCAACAGCCGCGCCGCATTCAAGGGAGAGAAACCGGATATTGAGCTGTCCGTTAGCGGTAACGGCGGCAAAGCGGCGGAGTTCACATGGTCTGACTTCGGCCTTAAGGTTAACGGCACAGCAGGGAAGGGCGACTTCAGTCTGAATGTGCTGGAGGCGGATTCAACAACCCCTGGGCAGAAAAAGCGAGATCAGCTGCACCCCGGCGAAATGCTGGATGTTTCCGGCAGCTATGACCTTGCAGCTCAAGCTGTTGAACTTACTCAGTTGCACGCCGCCTTCCCCGATACAAAGGTGGCCCTGCGCCTGCAAAGTCAAGCCAGCCTTGATTTTGGAGAAAACCTGAAAATCAGCGGCCTTGATTTGAAAATCGAACCGCAGGGCAGCCTGAAAGCCGACGCCGACATCAGCCCGAACCGTCTGCAAGCCGCTGTCAACCTTTCAAACCTGCCTGTAGGCAGCATAAATGCGCTGGCCGGCACTGCGCTGCCGGACGGGAACCTGAACGCCCTTATCGATATCCAAAGCCCGACCCGGGGGAAAATCGATGTCCGGCTTCATCTTGACAAGTATGGCGCCATCTCAAATCCGCCTCCCCAAATATCAGGAAACGAGAGCGGTCGGCCTTCCGGTCGGAACGATGAAGGCAAAGCTCCGCCCTCTGTCCCGGACAGTCCGGCCAACCTTTCTCTGAATGCAGTTCTGGGCAAAAAGTCCGGGCGCCCGGTTCTTGACGGGGGGATAATTTTTTATTTCCCCAATACGGCAGCCTTTTCCAAACCGGAGGCAGGCGCATCCGCGCCGTTGGACAGCCGGCCGCCTCTTATCTTCAGCCTGCCTCTTGCGGTCAGTAAAAACGGGCTCCCCCTGCCCGATACCAATGCCCCATTTACAGCCGCCCTCAACTGGATGGGAGAAGTCGCCCCGCTGTGGGAACTGGCCTCAATGCCTGACCAGACCCTGTCGGGCATGGCTCAGTTCAACTTCCAGGCCGGAGGAAACATGAACGCACCCCGTTTTGAAGGGCAGGCTTACCTGGCGGGCGGCAAATTTGAAGACAAAGCCCTGGGTCTGCTCATTTCCGACATTTCCCTGCAGGCTTCCGCAACATCAAAAAAAGATTTGAATTTTGTGCTTTCAGCCACTGACGGGGCAAAAGGAAAACTGGGCCTCGAAGGCAGTCTGCGCCCTGATTCAAAGCAACCGCTTAATCTGCGCGGCAGAATTGAACATTTCTCTCCTCTGCAAAGAGATGATTTGAGTTTTACTGTCAGCGGTCTGGCCCATATTTACGGCCCGTTTGATCAGCTTAATGTAGATGTAGACACAATCATTGAAAAAGGTGAAATTGTCCTGCTCGATTCGCTGATGGCAGGCAGCCCGCCCACTCTGGAAATATCCGATGCCGACTCTGAAATACAGACAAAGAGCTCCGGCCCAAACCTGAATATAAAAGTTAATATCCCCAGACAGTTTTACATCCGCGGGCGCGGCCTGGACAGCGAATGGCAGGGTAAACTGGCCATAACCGGCTCTGCTTCCGCTCCTGACCTGCGCGGCAGCCTTAACCCGGTGCGCGGACAGTTCGACCTGTTTTCACGCAACTTCAGTATCAATGAGGGAAGTATCGACTTTGCGGGAGGGGCCAAAATAAACCCGGCTCTCAACCTTACCCTTGCATATAACGCTGAGGGGATGGAGGCAAAAATTATCATCGGCGGCACTGCCGACTCCCCAAAACTTACTCTGGAAAGCGCTCCGCCTCTGCCTCAGGATGAAGTTCTGGCCCATGTTCTCTTCGGCAAAAATATGTCTGAGCTCAGCCGGTTTGAGGCCCTGCAACTGGCAAGCGGCCTGCATACTCTGACTTCAGGCGGCGGCTTCAGCCTGATGACGGAAATGCGCGAGGTCACAGGACTGGACGTTTTACGCTTCGGTTCCTCTGACGGCGGAACACAAGCGCCTCAGGCTACCGGGCTGAGCACAGGCAATCTGGCGCCTCCCGGGGTTGCCAACGCCCCCGGAGATCAGGGCGGGGCAACTCTGGAAGCTGGGAAATACATTAACGACAGTATCTATGTCGGTGTTGAAAAAGGAATAACTCAGGAAAGCACAGCCGTGCGCGTGGAAATAGAATTGTTCCCCAATGTTACCATGCAGGGTTCCACCTCAACTGAGTCAAGTCAGGTAGGGCTGGGCTGGAAAAAGGACTACTGATGATATGCTGAGGTTCGCTCCAGACAGAGAATGGTACAATAAAAGCGCATTCCCGCCGGCGTGACAGCAAGGCATACCCAGAGTTTAACATGAATAATTCGACAGAATACCGTTTATTTCTCGCCGTTGAACTGCCCCCAGACCTGAGAAGCGTCCTGCTCGGATTGCGGCCCGGCGCAAGCGTCAGCGCGCCCCCTATCAGATGGACACAGGAACAAAACCTGCATCTGACCATCCGTTTTATCGGCAATCACCCCGGCTCGCAGCTTCCTGAATTGCTCGCAGGGCTGGAGCAGGCTGAATTTGCCCCCTTTGAGCTGACTCTCAAAGGGCTTGGGCTGTTCAATCGTCAGCAACAGGCCATTCTCTGGGCCGATTTTGCCCACTCTTCCCCTTTACAACGCCTGAAAAGCAGTCTGGATCAAATCTTAAAAGCAGTTTGCGGGCTGCCCTGCGACAAAGGCCCCTATACCCCGCACATTACCCTGGCCCGTCTGAAAAAAATCGGGGAATACAGACACTGGCTGAATGAGCTTGAAAAACTGCAAATCCGCATGCAGGAGCGGAGTCTGGGAAAATTCACAGCAACCACATTCAGCCTGTTTAAAAGTGAGCTGCGCCCCCAAGGCCCGCTTTATACCTGCCTGCGCACTTTTCCTGCAGCCTGAAGGTTTTGTTGCCGCCAATTTTCAGGCGCCCTCCGCAGCGGGGGAGTCTTCCTCAACCGGCTCCGCCAGGGGCAATTCTCCAAGTTCCTCAGCAAACCTGGGGATGCTTTCAACCATACGAACAAAGGCAGATTCATTGATAGGCTTATCAAATGACAGAGCGAAGGACAGCCCGTCACGCAGCCAGGTGGCATAGACTATCTGCTTTCCTTTCAAGCGAACCAGCACCTCAGCACCGTCAATGCTCAGCTTCTTTTCAGTAAAGCTGCCGCGGATGTCGCTGATATCCTGATTTCCCTGAGCCACCCGGTAATTGATGGTCAGCTTGCCCTGAGTATGATACAAAATCTGAATTATCCCCCCTTCAATAGTTTCAATAAGTTTCAGTGAATACCCTCTGGGCAGACTGGCCGGCACAGGACAATGAAAACCTGCTGCTGCAACAGCCTCTTCAATACTCCGATATTCTCTCACGGGCACAGGCGGCAGCTCCACCTCCGCCTGAACCGGAGATGAGGTTTCGTCACAGGCCCCAAGCAGCAAAACAAGTAAAAGCGGAATCAGAAATCTTGAATGAATCAACACAGCATCAATCCTGGCTTACAAGTATTGAAATAAAAACTAACTTGTCCTTGCAGAGAATTCAAGTGCCGGAACAGCTCATGAAAAAGATTTTTTATTCCACTTAAACTGTAAATAACTGTTGACATGTTGAGTACAATCGCGTATTAAAGCCCTCACGCGTCGGGATGTAGCGCAGTTTGGCTAGCGCACTTGAATGGGGTTCAAGGGGTCGGAAGTTCGAATCTTCTCATCCCGACCAGGAATTTAAAGGACTTACAGCAACAGCTGTAAGTCCTTTTTTTATTTTAATAAATTTATGCCGGATTTTGCGATGAAGCAGTGTGAGTTGTCACGCAAAATGAGAATTTTCGTCACATGAAATGAGAATGTAAGAACATTATTTGGTTAATACTCTTGAAAGTTTTTTAAGGCACACCAACAACATAGTAGCACAGTATTGCCATTTTACCAGCATTTATAC
>JAFQMU010000170.1 GCA_017421085.1 Desulfovibrionaceae bacterium
AACTACATGGAACAGCGATGAACCTCCAGCCGTAGATCTAAATGCTGATCGTAATATTGTAACAGATGTAAGTTTCTAATAATTCAGCAAATCAGTTATCTAAACAGTTACTAATAGATATTATAAATTTAAAAATATTATGCATGCTACCCCTATGCATAAATAGGTTGACATGCTCACTCAGGAACAACGCAAAAAACTCGCAGACAGACTGAAGCAGCCTCTGCGCATCGGCAGCAAAACCATATCTTCCCGTCTGGTTCTTGCGCCGCTGGCCGGTCTTAATCATCAGGCAATGCGGGAAAGCATTGCCGCCTTTCCCGGGGCGGGGCTGCTGTTCACCGGCATGCTCAGCGCACGGGCCGTGCCCACAGAAAACCCACGCAAATCACATGCCTTCAGCTGGAATGACCGCGAACTGCCCACCCTGGTGGGACAGCTGTTTGGCAATGAGCCTGAACAGATGGCTGTTGCTGCCCGACGTCTGGAGTCGGAAGGATTTTTCGGCGCAGACATAAATATGGGATGCTCTGTTGCGGCCATTGCCAAAAAGAAATGCGGGGCAGGGCTGCTGCGGCATCCTGAACTGGCCTGTGAAATTGTGTCGGCCGTGCGCAGTGCAGTAACATTTCCGCTGATGGTCAAACTGCGCAGCGGGTGGCTGGATGACCCGGCCGCCCTTGAGAACACAATTCGCCTGGCCCAAGCGTTCGAGTCGGCAGGGGTTGATGCCGTCACCTTTCACCCCCGCTTTTCGCCTGACCGCCGAACCAGACCCCCTCAGCTTGAACACCTGAAATTGTTCAGGCAAGCCCTGAAAATTCCGGTTTTCGGCAACGGCAATCTGTGCACCGCTGCTGACTGCCTGCACATGCTCGAGAAAACCGGATGCGACGGACTTGCCCTGGGGCGCATGGCCATAGCCCGCCCCTGGCTGTTTCACAGTCTGCTAAACGCAGAAGATGAATTTGAAAATGCCTTGGGCAGACTGCATGACAGCGCAACAGCTTATCTGAACAGACTTTTCGAGCTCTGGGAACCGGGAGTGGCCCGTAAGTATTATAAAAAATTTGCTCTTTATCTCTCCGCCAACTTCAGCTCAGGAAGTCGGATGTACGGCAGGCTGACTAAAGGGGAAAACCTGGACGAATTGCAGGCCGCCCTTGAATCTGCCTTTGCCGAAAACGCCTCCGGGCTCACCCGCCGCCCTAATATGCTTATGTTTAGCATGTAGGAGGTATGCGCTTCCTGCTTCCTGAGCCCTGTATGCCTCACTGAATCTCGTCCTCAAATCTTCCACTAAGCTATTGCCCCTATGCAAATTAGAGGGTATAGAATATGCTCAGAGCCTTCCGGCGCCGTCACCAGCAATGCTTGCTCAACCGCAAGCAACGGCATGAGCAGCAGGTTCCGACCGGATGCCTCACAAATTAAGCCTAACCACTTTTAATATCTTGAGGTCGCAATGTTAAAACTCAATAAATTATCCCTGTTTCGGCTTGCGTTGCTTTCCCTGCTGGCAATGCTGATGCTTTCGGCCCCCGCCATGGCCCAGCAGGCCCAGGGGCAGGCCCCTGACTTTAAGGCCCTGACAAAAGATCAGCCCGCCTTTACTGAGTCGGAAGTCAACCTTTTTCTTAACGACTACCCTAAACTGGAAAGCCTGGGTGAAGAGGAAGGGGTTCAGTACCTGATAAGCCAGGGCTGGACAGCCCCCCGCTTTTTCTATGTAATGCTCAAAACCGGGATGTGCCATGAAATTTTGCAGCGGGGCGGCGGAAAGGAAATCATCAATCAGCTGCCTCCGGAACTGCGCCCGCAAAAGGGCGAACTTGAGCTGGTAAAGAAAAATAAGACCAAGTTTGATAAAATCAGAAAACAGCAAACCAAGGGTAAATAGCCGTGGCAGACTACCGGAGCAGACTTTGATAACAATCTGCTCCGGTAGAAATCCGCCATTGCTTCATGCCCGCATCGGGGTGTTGAAGTTTGCTGCTCCGCGCATACTCCCAAGCCGTCATTCTTTGTCCAGGCTGACCTGCAATTTACGGATGAATATTGCTGTGGAGTAAATTTCAGAAATCCAT
>JAFQMU010000171.1 GCA_017421085.1 Desulfovibrionaceae bacterium
CCACGGCCACATTGAGCACAATGGCCGGCATGGCTTCTTTCAGCATCACCTGAGTGATAATTTGGAAGTTGCTGGCCCCGAACGACTTGGCCGCCTCAACCACGCCCTGATCCACTTCAAGCAGACTTGCTTCCATGATGCGGGCGACAAAGGGAGCCGCCGCAATAGTCAGGGGCACAATGGTCGCGGTGCTGCCGATGGATGTGCCCACCACCCAGCGGGTAAACGGAATAATGGCAATAATCAGAATGATGAACGGGAACGAGCGCAGCACGTTTACCACAATATCCAGCACCATATAAAGTGAGCGCATGGGGCGCAGGCCCTTGGGGCCGGTGAGCACCATGACCATGGCCAGAATCATCCCCATGACCAGGGAGAGAAGGGTGGACACCGCCACCATATACAGGGTTTCCAGGGTGGGGCCCGGAATCCGCGTGACCATTATATCATAAAATGCGAGCAGGTTAGCCTGGATACTGTCCATCTTGCACAATCTCCCAATACAACTCATTGCTTCTTAGGTAATCGGTAACTTTCTGAAAATCCTGATCCGCCACATTGATAATCAGGTAGCCGAGCACATGATCGCGATAGCGTTCGAGCCGCCCCCCGACAATGGAAAAGTTTATATTCAGGTCGGTGGCCATTTTGGTAATTACCGCATCCTTGGCGATATGACGGGGGAATTTCAGGCGGATATTCACCCCATCAGGAATTACGGCATATTCATCCTGCACAAGCTTTTGCAGCGCGGGGCTCGGCGAGAGGAACTGCGCCTCGGTTTCTCCGTTGGCGGCAATTACCCCCTGGTCAAGCAATACAGTTTTGTTGCAAATCATCTTGATTACTTCCATCTGGTGGGTAATCAAAACAATGGTCAGCCCCAGTTTTTTGTTGATGTCGTCAAGCAGCTCCAGAATGGAGATGGTTGTGCGGGGGTCAAGGGCGGAGGTGGCTTCATCGCAGAGCAGAATTTTGGGGTTGAGCGCCAGGGCGCGGGCAATGCCGACCCGCTGCTTCTGCCCGCCGCTGAGATTACCTACCCGCTCCATGCTTTTTTCCGGCAGGCCCACCAGCTCCAGCAGTTCATTCACCCGATCTTTTATTTCGGATTTGGGCATGTGCCAGATTTCCATGGGAAAGGCCACATTTTTCCATACATTTTTGCGGTTCATCAGGCTGAAGTGCTGGAAAATCATTCCCATATTGCGGCGCAGGTCTTTGATGCCCCTGTCGTCAAGTTCGCGCACTTCCTGGCCCATTACTTTTACCGAGCCTTCCTCATAACTTTCAAGGCCGTTCAGGCAGTGGAGCAGGGTGGATTTCCCCGCTCCGGAATGGCCGACTATTCCGAAAATATCTCCCTGCTCCACATGCAGGTTGATGTCGGTGAGCACCCGGTGCTCGCCAAAACTTTTATTCAGGCCTTCGATTTTAATCATTTGACACCTCACAAGCCTGCATCGCCGTTTAAGCGCATTCTTCCATTTGAAGCATGAAACACAACTCGCATTTGCAGGCTGTTATCAGCAGCAGCTTTTCCCGCAATCCGGGGGCAGTTCGAAAAGCTGCGAAAAGGCCGAAGCCTTGCGCAGTAATTGAAATCCGAACCGGCCCGCAGGGGCGGTTCGGATTTGATATCAAATGCAGAAAGTTAATACAACCAGAAAACCAGCGGTCACATGCCTATCTGTTGCTGTTCAGCCCCACATCGGCAGGAGCGGAGGCGTCAACCCTGTGTTCAATTTCATATTTACCGCCTGCGGCAAGTTCGGTTTCCCAGAAATATAGCTGCTCTATCTCATCAACAAGCGGCGCAGGAGAGGAGCTGTGCTTTATTTCTATTCTGGCATCACCCCGGATGGGCAGGCTGTCTTCCACTCTCAGCTTGATTGACCTGCTGCTCTGGTTTTCCACTGTAAACTTCCAGCGCCAGCCATGCACTTCACTTTTGCCCAGAAAACCTTTTTCATTGGAGATATTCTCAAGCTCGACGCAGGAAACTTCCACCTGCGGGGCATCTCCGAAGAAGAGATCGCTTTCATACTCAGGCGGATAGATATCCGTGCCCACCATATTTCCTTCAACCATAAAGACGGCCTGCGTCTGCGGGTATATTTCTTCCGCCGGGTCTGCCTGATCGGGCTTCAACTTTGCAGCAAGGTAGGTTTTTTCAGCAATTTGGGGGCGTGTAATATAATAGAAGTCAGCATCAAGTGCTTCTTCCTTTATGCTCATCAGGGCAGGGCTGTTGTCAGGCAGAGTGCGTTTACCCATATCCCATACCGTGTAGGTGCTGAAAGAAACGGCTTGGGGAGCGGCAAAGACAGCATCCTCCTCAGAGACCATGATTAAATCATCTTGAGGCGCTCTCCCCACGCCCATGGCAGCGTTTTTTTCCAGTGACCTGGCTGCCTCGTTGCGGGAAGCGGGGCGAATGTGCCAGCTCTCAAGAGAGAGGGGAGCAACGGTCTGACTTGGGGCGCTGGTTGCCAGCTCAATGCGGGCATCCTTCCAGGCAAAACCTGACTGCTGGTGTAGCTGGGCTGAGAAAACAAAATTGATTTTGCCGGTTTCAGGAAAGGCGTTCAGAGTATAAACCGGATTCCAGCCGCAGCCTCTGAGCATATAAGAGTAGCTGAACTCCGAGCCCTGCTGCAGGCGGGCCAGCACCAGGTCAATTTTATAGGAAGGGGAAAGGCGGTCCAGTTGTTTTTTGGCGAACACCACCTTTTTTTCCGCTTCAGCAAGCAAAGGCGTCAGCTCCAGGAGAAGGTCGTTTGCAGCTTTCAGGCCCTCCTGCATGGCCTGATCCAGTCTGGTCAGCTCGGCAGCGGTAGCGGCTTTAAACATTGACGGGTCCTCCCACATGGCAATTCTGGCATTTACGGCTGCCAGTTCCGCTTCCAGACGATTCTTTTCCTGTTCCGCTGCTTTCAGGGCCGCCTTCCAGGGCGCCAGAATGGGGTCGGTATCATCGTCTTTTTCCAGCTTCTGGATATTGCTGCCGATAATCTGACCGTCAACTCCGGCTGACAGCGTAGCAGGGTCGGCGGAGCCGGGCAGATATATGCTCAAAACAGTTTCTCCGCTGGGGAGACGTTCGGGCCTGGCTTTTTCTCTGATTTCCAGTCTGGCCATATCAGGGTAAAGGGTGGCGGACTCCACATGCGGTACATATGCCCCATTAACAGCCTGGGCGAAAGCTGTTTCCTGGGCAAGAACGGTCATGACAGGTATGGTCATAAGAATAAGAACCTCCTTTACAGCAAAGCCGCGAATTTTTTTTACCAGATTCAGCATCAGAACAACTCCTTCAAATCATCAGTATTATCATTGGCGACAGGCGCCCCAAGGCCGGTGATAAAGCCTCCGCTCCCCGGCTGACTCCCTTCGACAAAGGGTAAAGTAAGGCCGCCGGTGGATGCCATAACAATTCCTTCCGGCACGGGGAAGGGATCCGCCGGGTAAAGCTGTTCCACTTTTTCCCGATACATCACAAAGGCAGGCAGAGCAGTGCGCCCACCGGTTTCGCCCCTGCCCAGTTTTTTAGGGGTGTCGTATCCTACAAAAACACCAGTGGCCAGGTGGGGGGTGAACCCGATGAACCAGGCGTCATGTTCATCATTGGATGTGCCGGTTTTGCCGCCCATGGGCTTTCCAAGCTCTCTTGCCCTTGCGCCGGTGCCGGCCTGAACCACCCCTTCCAGAAGCTGACTCATAATATATGCGTTTTGAGGGGAGATTGCTTCCCGCACCTGAGGAGGAAACACAGCCACATCTTCGCCCCAGGCGTTTTTTATTGCTGTGATGAATCGCGGCTCCACAGCCGTGCCGCCGCGGGCAAAAGGAATATAGGCCTGGGTCAGATTGAGCGGAGTGACTTCGGTTACCCCCAGGCTGATGGACATGACACTCTGAAACTTGGCGTCAATGCCCAGAGCGTAGGCGCGGTCAATAATGGCCGGCACCCCGATTTGCTGGGCTATGCGCACTGTACAGGCGTTTTTTGAACGGCGCAGAGCGGTAGCCAGCAGGATAGGGCCGGAGAATTTCCCGTCATAGTTTTTGGGAATCCAGACCTTTCCGCTCCCGGGGTCAACATGCACCACGGGTGTGTCGTAGACCACTGTTCCGGCGGTAAGCCCATTATCAATGGCCGCTGAATAGACGATGGGTTTGAACGACGAGCCGGGCTGACGGCGCGCCTGCACGGCCCGGTTGAACTGATTGTGGTAGTTGAATTCATAGCCGCCCACCAGAGCGACAACATCTCCGCTGTCCACCTCTATGGAAACCAGAGCGCTTTGCGCTTCAGGAATCTGCTCCAGGGCCAGCTCAAGGGCCTGATCCGGCGCAACTTCTTCGATTCCGGCCGGGGCCTGCTCGCCCGCCAGCGAAACCCAGACAACATCATTTTCATTAAGAGTTTTTGCGGCGTTGCCGGAAGGGGCAGCCCATTTCATATTCTTAAGCGGAATATGCCCGGCAATGCTGCCCAGGCGTACAGCGGCGCCCTCTTTTTCCACACTGGTCACTACCGCTTTTGCCCAGGCTGTTTTGCTGAAAAACTCTTCGGAGGGCTGATTTTCAGAAAGAAAAGCGGCCAGCTGTTCTGGTTCCAGGGTTTCTACCGGCCCTTTCCAGCCCTGACGATGGGTATAGTCTATCAGGTTCTGGCGCACAGCCGCTTCCGCCGCTTTCTGGTGCACGGGGTCCATGGCTGTGAACACATGCAGGCCTGATTCCCGAACGGCATCTTCCCCGTAGCGGTCAAGATTTATGCCCTCGCGCCGCAGGTTGTCTTCGCTCATATAGGCTTCCAGCTCGCGGCGCACTTCTTCGAGATACCATGCCCCTACCTTGAGGCCGGGCTCTTCCATGCTTTGCAGATTCAGCTGTTGGGCAAGCGCGGTCTGGTATTCATCGTTGCTGATCCAACCAAGGGTATGCATGCGCCCCAGCACATACTCCTGCCTTTCGCGGGAGCGGTCAGGATTATTATAGGGGTTCAGGCTGCTGGGGGCCTTGGGCAGGCCTGCGATTACAGCAGCCTCCGCAATGGTCAGCTCGCCGATATGCTTTCCGAAATAGGTTCGCGCTGCCGCTTCAACCCCGTATGCGCCGTTGCCCAGATAAATATGGTTAAGATAAATGGTCAGGATTTCATCTTTGGTCAGATATTTTTCCAGACGGTAAGCCAGAATCATTTCTTTCAGCTTACGCTCGTATTCTTTCTTTTCATCAAGCAGCAGGGCTTTTACCAGCTGCTGGGTAATGGTGCTGGCGCCTTCTTTGATTTTTCCCGCTTCAAGATTGCGGATAAAAGCGCGGAACATGGCGATGGGGTCAACCCCCTGATGGGAATAGAAATTATCGTCCTCAGCGGCCAGAAAGGCCAGGCGCACATGCTCAGGCACTTCGTCAATGGCTACCAGAAAACGGCGCTGACTGTAAAAGTAGCCCATAATGCTGCCATCGCGGGCGTATACGGTAGTAACGAGGGGAGGTTTATAGTCGGAGATACGTTGAATATTTGGAAGGTCCTGAGCTGCCCACATGTAAATTGCAGCTCCGATGGCAGAGCCGACAGCCGTCAGCACCAACCCCAGAATTAAACAGGCCAAAAGAACACGTCTGAACCGGATTTTCATTGTAAGACCCTGCGTTTATCCGAAACCCGCCGGTTTCAATATTGCCGTTGAAAACAGGCGGCAAATTTTCAGCAAAGCCGCCGGTAATCAAACTTTGCAAACCGGCACTTCTGCATCTGCATCTTATTTAAGCATTTAATACGGACTGTGAATATGCCTTATATATGTGACAGTTGCTGCATTTGCTGAACAAGACCCGGCGTCCGCATCAGCCCTGCGGCAATTCTGACTCTTCACCGCTTTTTGCAGCGAAATTCCATCTTTTTAATAATATATCATTTCCTTCAGGAGCACAAACAGGATATAAAATTATTTATCTGCAACAATGCCCGGGATATGTGGAACAAACCCCCAGTCGCTGCGCAGGCGGTTATAAATTTCCAGCACTCTGCTTTCAGACTGCCCCATTTTTCTCAACACCCCATAAATGCTAATGGTCTGGCGTGCGGCAAGGCAACAGGGGGCGTCAAACCCGGTAAGATTTCCCTCCATTATCCAGAAGGGGAAAATTTTACAAAACCAGGGGCGCACCTCGCGGGGGAGCGTGCAGCCCTGTTTCCCCAAATGGACGCAGAATCCATCCTGATTTATTCCCAGAGTCAGGTGTGTTTTGCCGGATGGAAAAATTTTATTGACAGTCCGGCTTTCCCCCGGGAACAGATTTGTCATGACTTCGACAAATACCTCACTGTTCGGTTGCTCCCCAAGCTTCAGGTCTGAACCGACATGTCTGCGCAGACGTTTCGCTTCAGGCTCGGAAAGAGGAAAGCACAACTCGGCGCTGTCAGGCGCAATATAACAGCAAGTAGGCCCTGTTTTTGCGCAGGATGCGCAAATGCCGGGGTCCTGTGCTGTGATACGGAAGTTAGACTTGCTGTCCTGTTGAGAAGCTGGCATGGCTATAATTCAAACATTACGTCCTGAAACAGATTAATTCAGGCCTTGGATTTTTTCATATACATATGCTGCAAGCATATATCCGGACCCATGGACGTTGAGGCGTCAACCAAAGCATCCCTCAATGCATAAGGGGTGAAACAAAAATTTTTGCTTCAGAAACATAGCTTTTAAAACTACTGTTCGGCCTTGGGCTATCAAGGCATCGCTGCCGGCTTCAAAGCCGTTTTGCAAGAATAATTCCATTACCAGGTTAGCCGCATGGGCACTCCGCGTTCTGAGGCATAATCCTTAAGCTGCTTTATTGTATATTGCCCGTAATGGACTATGGAGGCCAGAAGAGCGGCGGATGCCCTGCCCCTGGTCAGCACTTCGTGAATATGGGCCGGGTTCCCAGCGCCGCCGGAGGCGATAATCGGAATATTGACGGCCTCGGCCATCATTGCATTCAGATTCAGCTCATAACCGTCAAGCGTGCCGTCCGCATCAATGGAATTTATGCACAACTCGCCGGCGCCCAGCTCCTGGCACTGCTTTGCCCAGGCCAGGGCATCCAGAGCTACCGGTGTGCGTCCGCCGTTAATATAAATCTGGTATCCTGAAGGGAAAATTTCATTGGGCTCGACCTTGAGAACATCCATACCCACCACAATGGCCTGCGAGCCGTAGCGGGCAGCCCCTTCAGATATCAGCTCCGGTTTTTTAACGGCAGCGGTATTCAGAGAAATTTTTTCAGCCCCGGCCTGCAACACGGCGTCGAGATCATCGATATGCGACAGACCGCCCCCTACGCACAGGGGGACAAAAACCTGACTGGCCACCTTTTCCACCACATCAAGAAAAATGCCGCGCCGTTCGGCTGATGCCGTAATATCGTAGAAGACAATCTCATCGGCCCCTTCTTCACTGTAGCGGCGGGCCGACTCCACCGGGTCGCCGATATCAACGTTACCGGCAAACTTGATTCCTTTGGTCAGCTTGCCGTCGCGCACATCGAGGCAAAGCACAATTCGTTTACTCAGCATCTCTGCCCTCCACACAGTAGTCGTAGAAATTGCGCAACAGTCTGAGGCCAGGGCGGCCGCTTTTCTCAGGGTGGAACTGCACTGCCCAGAGGGCGTCTTTGCCGTAAACCGAGCAGAACTCCCGCCCATAGTATGTTGTGGCCAGAACAAACTCCCCGGCAGGGCAGGGGTAGTAGCTGTGCACGAAATAAAACTGAGCTTCAGGTTCAATCCCTTTAAACAGCGCTGATGGACGCTGAACTTTCAGGGAATTCCAGCCCATGTGAGGAACCCTGATTCGCTCGCCGTTTTCTTCCTGCCAGGCCGGGTCAAAGGCCAGACATTCCCCCGGCACAATACCCAGGGTGCGGGTATTATTTTCTGCGCTTGCCTCAAGCATAATCTGACACCCAAGGCAGATGCCCAATACCGGAATGCCGCGGGAAACAGCTTCAATCAACACCTCGCCCATGCCTGTGCTTTGCAAATTCTGCATAGCCTGTCCGGCTGCACCTACTCCGGGGAAAATAATTCCTTTGGCGTTTGCAACTTCATTTCGCGAGTCAGTGATTACGCAGGGAACTTTCAGAAAATTCAGCGCCCTGGCAACACTGGTCTGGTTACCTGCTTTATAGTCTAAAATGGCTAGCATTGCACATCCTTGCTTTTGTGTTCCCGGCTCAATCCAAACGCGCATGTTGCTTCCCGAAGCGCTGAGCAGGCTGAGCGGTGATTATTCCAACAATGCGTACACTACAGCCTTTGCCCTGTGAAGGCAATGGTTAAGTGAACCGTATCTGCGTCTGGCAGCGGTCTGTGCTTTCCAGATGGGCTGATGCGCTCACGAAAAAGAAAGCGCGAAACTGCTCTGAAGGTTACAGAACCTCTCTTGCCTGCTTTATGTCTTCTGCTATTTGGGATTTCAGCTGGTTAACGCTTTCAAACTTGTGCATGGGGCGCAAAAAACTCTGAAAATGAATGCGAACCTTTTTTTCATATAAGTTCTGATTGAAATCAAGGATATGCACCTCAAGAACAGGCTCAAGCATACCATGACTTTTCTCGAAAGTGGGATTTGTACCGATGCTGAGTACAGATGGAAGCAGCGCATTGTTTATTTCTGTATAACCGCTGTAAACGCCGAAACCGGGGAGCATGGCCATGGATTTTTTCTGACCCGGGCGCATCTGGCTCCCCTGGCTCCAGTCCGGTAAAATATTCAGTTCCGGCAGGATATTCAGGGTGGGAAAACCCAGCTCTCTGCCAAGGCCCCGGCCCTTTGCGACTGTGCCTTCTATAAAGTAATTGCGTCCAAGCAGCCTGGAAGCAAGCTCAACGTCTCCGGCCGCTATCAGTTTGCGCACTCTGGTAGAGCTGACCACTGACCCTTCTGCCAGCAGCGGAGAAAGCTGTTCTGTCTTAAAGCCCAGTGAACGCCCCATATTCGCCAGCAAGGTGGCTGAGCCGCGTCTGACTCGTCCAAAGAATGAACTGTAGCCCATGACTATTTCTCTGGTGTTAAGCGCCCCTGTAAATACATGGCGAACAAAGTCTTCCGGCTCAAGCTTCGATACTTTTCCGGTGAAGGGCAAAACAATGGTTAAATCGAGCCCCAAATCCGCCATTAGAGCCAGCTTGTCTTTCATACAGGTGATGATGGGGGGTGGGGCGCCCAACACCTCCAGAGGGTGGGGAAAGAAAGTAATAGCCACCGCTGCCAAGCCTTGCTTATGCGCCTTGCTTACTACATGTTTGAGTAATTTCTGGTGTCCAAGGTGAACCCCGTCAAAATTTCCCCAAGTTACACAGGAACCGCCTGTCGGAGCGGAAATTTTTAAGGGGTTTGTAACAATCTGCATAACGCCTGCTCGGGGATTTTTTCCTACAATACAATCTTGTCTTATTACAATCAATAGGCTTGGGGGGATGCCTTAAACGGCAGCATTCTCAGCGCTGTGAGCAGGGGTGCAGCTCTCTGCAAAGAATTATAATCATGTTCATTGTGACAACGCCTTGCAGCAAATTTATCCGACATCCATAGAGGATGCACAGTATGACGTGTTGTAAAGGGGACACAAAATAATAAACAACTTCCCATTTGCTGCACTTTCAACAGGCAGGGAGTTTCCATAACTGCTTGTTGAGCGATGGATTCAGCAATTTATTCTGAGATTAAAAAATCAGGGGAAGAGACCTCTCTTCCCCTGATAAATGCTGTCGGTATCCCTGGGCCGCTTTATTTGTTTATAGTCGCAGCTACATTCAGACGGCTCACGGCGCGACGAAGCGCAGCTTCGGCTCTTTTTACATCAACTTCCTCTGTTGCATCTTTAAGACGGGCTTCAGCCCTTTCCTTGGCCTTGGCTGCTCTGTCAATGTCGATCTGTTCAGCCGGGTTGGCTGCATCAGCCAATATGGTGACACTTTCCTTGGTAACGTCCACAAACCCGCCACTAACAAACACATTTACTGTGCGCTCATCTGTTTTGTAAGTTAAACATCCGGTGCGCAGCGAGGAAAGCAGGGCGGCGTGGCCGGGGTAAACCCCAAAATCACCCAATGTGCCTGGAATGCCGACATAACTGACCGGCGCATCAAACACAACGTCATCTGGAGTTACTATTGACAGGTGAATGCCCTTTTCCATAGTCTACACCTTTAGCCCTGCTTTTGACGCTTTTCGTACTTGGCTATTGCCATCTCAATGCCGCCCACCATGTAGAGATCGTCTTCAGACAGGTGGTCGTAATCGCCGGCCAGCAGGCCCTTGAAGGCTTTGATGGTGTCTTCAAGCTTCACATAAGCGCCGGGATAGCCGGTGAACACTTCGGCCACATGGAACGGCTGAGACAGGAAACGCTGAATGCGGCGGGCGCGTCCAACGGTGATTTTGTCTTCATCGGAGAGTTCATCCATACCCAGAATGGCGATGATGTCCTGCAGGTCCTTATACTTTTGCAGAACTTCCTGAACCTGCCGGGCCACCATATAGTGTTCCTCGCCTACCACGTTGGGGTCGAGAATTCGGGAGGTGGAGTCAAGCGGGTCAACTGCCGGGTAAATACCCAGTTCCGCAACCTGACGGGAGAGAACCAGAGTACCGTCCAGGTGGGAGAAGGTCGTAGCCGGGGCGGGGTCGGTCAAGTCGTCTGCGGGCACATATACGGCCTGCACTGAAGTGATGGATCCCTTGGAAGTTGAGGTGATGCGTTCTTCCAGTGCGCCGAGGTCAGTGCCGAGAGTGGGCTGATAACCTACTGCCGACGGCATGCGGCCAAGCAGAGCCGATACCTCGGAACCGGCCTGTGTAAAGCGGAATATGTTGTCGATAAACAGAAGCACGTCCTGATTTTCTTCATCGCGCAGATATTCGGCGACTGCCAGAGCGGAAAGAGCAACGCGGGAACGGGCTCCGGGAGGTTCGTTCATCTGTCCGTAAACCAGGGCGGCCTTTTCCAGGATGCCTGCTTCCTTGAATTCATGGTAAAGGTCATTCCCCTCACGAGTACGCTCCCCAACGCCTGCAAATACCGACAGACCGCCATGCTGTTTGGCAATGTTGTTGATCATTTCCATAAGAATAACGGTCTTGCCTACGCCTGCGCCGCCGAACAGACCGATTTTACCGCCCTTGGGGAAGGGGATAAGCAGGTCAACTACCTTGATGCCGGTTTCGAGCAGTTCAACTTTGGTGTTCAGCTCGGTAAACTCAGGAGCTTCCCGGTGAATGGGATAATATTTCTCCGCATTGATGGGGCCGGCCTCGTCCACCGGGTCTCCAACTACGTTGATAATCCGGCCGAGCGCAGCTTTGCCTACCGGAACCTGAATGGGAGCGCCCGTATCGCGGGCCGGCATGCCGCGCACCAGACCGTCAGTGGAATCCATCGCGATGGTTCTTACCACATTGTTACCCAGGTGCTGGGCGACTTCGCAAATCAATTTGGGAGCATGTTCGTTATTGACGTTGTCAATTTCCAGTGCATTGAAGATATTGGGCAGGTGATCCTGACTGAATTCAACGTCTACAACTGCGCCGATAATCTGAGAAATTCTCCCGACTTTGTTTTCCATGACTATATCCTTCCTTATCCGTTCAGGGCCTCAACACCGCCCACGATGTCTATAAGTTCTGTAGTAATAACAGCCTGTCTGGTTTTGTTATACAAAAGCGTTAGACTTGCTGTAATGTCATCACAGTTGCGAGTGGCGTTATCCATAGCGTTCATGCGCGCGGCGTGTTCAGAGGCTGAGGTGTCCAGCAGGGCGCGATGAATTTGCACTTTGACGAAACGGGGCAAAAGCTCCGCCAAAAGCACATCCTCTTCAGGTTCATAAATAATGTCTCCGGCGGGCGCTTCGGTCTTGCTTCCCTCTGCAGACTTTACATTCGCAGTTTTGTCTGAACTGTGGGAAACCGGCAGTATGGTGAGCGAGCCCACCCCCTGCTTGGCTATGCTGATGAATTGGCCGTAAATAATGTTTAATTCATCAATGGAGCCATCAGTATAGGCGGCTATTACCTGGTTGCCTATATCAGAAGCAACGCTCCAGTTCAGCGAGCCCATTTGATCCGTAAGCGCAAGCTCCTGTTGTCTGCCTGCTTTGCGGATGGAGTCAACGCCTTTGCGCCCCACGCAGTAAAACACCGGTTTGATGCCTGCACTTTCCTTTTCCTGCGCCAGTTTGAAGGCTGCGGAAATCAGGTTGGCGTTGAATGCCCCGGCCAGCCCCCGGTCGGAGGTGACCAGCAGGATGCCGGCATTCTTCAACTCTTCCCTTTTCACCAGCAGGGGGTGATTAATCCCCCCCAGCTGGTCGGAAAATTCGGAAAGCATATTGTAGAACTTATCGGCATAAGGCCTGAATTTCTCGATCCTTGCCTGGGCGCCGCGCAGCTTGGCCGAAGAAACCATGTTCATGGCCTTGGTTATCTGCTTGGTCTTTTTGACCCCGGCAATTTTCATTCTTACGTTCTTGAGTGACGCCATGTATGCGCTCCTGACCCGGAATATTGATTAGTTGGATTTGAAACTCTGCCTGAACGCCTGAATTGCCTCACGCAGACGCTTTTCTATATCCTCGTCTATCTGTTTTTTAGTCTTGATATCATTCAGGATATCAGCCTGGCTGGAGCGCATATATTCCAGGTATTCAGCTTCAAAACGGCGCACATCCGCTACCGGGATATCGTCAAGGTATCCCCTGGTGGCGGCAAACAGGGAAGCCACCTGCTCTTCAACCGGCATGGGCTGATACTGAGGCTGCTTCAACAGTTCAACCAGGCGCACCCCGCGATCGATTCGGGCTTGGGTAGCGCTGTCCAGATCTGAGCCGAACTGGGCAAACGCCGCAAGTTCTCTGTACTGAGCCAGGTCAAGACGGAGCGAACCGGCAACCTGCTTCATGGCCTTGATCTGAGCCGCTCCACCCACTCGGG
>JAFQMU010000172.1 GCA_017421085.1 Desulfovibrionaceae bacterium
AAAATTCAGCTTATCGGCTATTCCGGAGGGGGAGGGCTGGCCAGTCTGCTGGCGGCACGGCGCAATGATGTTTCCAGCCTGGTTACAGTAGCCGCCGTGCTTGACAGCGAATGGTGGACCGGAAGCTGGCTGCCTGATTCTCAGCAAAACGCCCTCAATCTTTCCCTCAACCCAGTGGACTGGGCGGCGCACTTCGCCACTCTGCCGCAGCGTCATTTTTCCGGCAGTCAGGACAGGCTGGTTCCCCCAATCATGGTGGAACGCCTGCAAAACGCCGCCTCGTTTGAAAATTTTCAACACATAATTCTGAATAATACCCACACCCATGGCTGGCAGGAAAGCTGGCCGCGATTGCTTAATGATCATATCATCCCTTTGCGTTCAGGCCCAAAACCTTCCGCCGCTCCAAATTGAGCTGAACTCCTGACTGCGCACTCCCGATTTACTGTTGGTTAAAATTTGAGCATCCTGGCTCCAGGCTGTTGACAATTTGTTCAATTTAGTGTGTTTTGAGAAATAGCGAAATCAAGATGCAGCGGCAAAATCCCTGCATTCATACAAACCATGGAGGACGTTAAATGGGTTTTAAATTTCTTAAGGTTCTTGCAGTTGCCGGTCTGGTACTGGGCCTGAGCCTTTCTCAGGCCATGGCCAAAGACACCTTTATTATCGGAGTTCCCGGCGCTCACAGCGGCGACAACGCTTCTTACGGCGTTACATCTCTCAAAACTGCCCAACTGGTGGCAAAACTGTGGAATCAGAAAGGCGGAGTTCTCGGCAAGGAAATAGTGGTCCAGGCTGAAGACGACCAGTGCAAGCCTGAGCTTGCCACCAACGCCGCCAGCAAGCTGCTTTCCAGCGAAGCGGATGTGGTCATGGGGCATACCTGTTCCGGGGCAACCAAGGCAGCCCTGCCCATGTATACCAGCGCCAACAAGGTGATCATTTCCCCGTCCGCCACATCCCCCCAGCTGACCCAGAGCGGCAACAACCCCACTTTCTTCCGCTCCATTGCCTCAGACGACATGCAGGCTAAAGTCACCATTGATCAGGTTAAGAAGCTGGGCATTACCAAAGTGGCCATTCTGCATGATAAAGCGGAGTATGGCCGAGGTTACGCCGAACACTGCCAGAGCTTTGCTGAAAAGGAAGGAATAGAAGTTGCTCTGTTTGAAGGCATTACCGCAGGTGCAGTCGACTATTCCGCAGTAATTCAGAAGGTGCGTTCCAGTGGCGCGGAAGCGGTTATTTTCGGCGGCTATCAGCCTGAAGCTTCCAAGCTGGTTACCCAGATGCGTAAAAAGAAGATCGATATTCCCTTCCTTTCCGATGACGGGGTGAAAAACATGCACTTCCTGCGCCTGGCCGGTAAATTCTCCGAAGGCGTTTATGCTGTGGGGCCCAAGGACATCAGTAAAAACCCGATGTATCAGGAAGCCCGCGATCAATATCGCGCCGAATATAATGAAGATCCCGGCGCATATTTCGACCAGGCCTATGCCGCCACCGTGGCCCTGCTGAACGCTGTTGAAAAGTCCGGCTCCGCTGATACAGAAAAAATCATGCAGGTGCTGCGCACCGAATATGTTGAAACCCCCCTCGGCAAAATCCGCTTTAATGAATTTGGCGAAGCGGAAGGGGTAGGCTTTGACATGTATCAGGTAGTAAACGGCGAATTTGTTGAAGCCAAATAACGACGGATGTTTTAAACCTTACCGCCCCCACCGGTCTGCAACCAGCCCGGTGGGGGTTTGTTTTGCGTTCTTTGATATTGACATGCCTTGCTCCCGGAATTAAAGTGCCCTTTTGAATTTATGTCATAAATCTATCAGAGATAAAAAATATGGACGGCTTTATTGAGCTT
>JAFQMU010000173.1 GCA_017421085.1 Desulfovibrionaceae bacterium
CTCCTGCAGATGGGTTATGCCAACGGCAAAGCCCCCGAATGGAATGTGCCGGTAGTGACGGTGGAAGAGCTGACCCGGGCCGCTGAAGAACGCCTGGGAAGCGCTGCGGCCCTGCACGAAAAAGTACGCCAGGCAGTAGCTGAATCAGGCAAAAGCGATCTGCGCGACCTGGCTGTTGCCGCCCTGCTCGAAATTCATTTGCAGTCAGGCCTGACCGGCCCAATGATTGTGGTGGGGTTCTTGCCTCCCTATTATCCGGCCCGCAACAACAAAGTGAAAAAGCCCATGTTTGAAGCAGTAAACCGGGCGGTAAGCGCCGTAATCGCCGAGGCGGCCAAGACCTATGATGTAACCCTGGAAGAATGCAGCCTGTTTGCAGGCATTTGCGATCTCTCCTACACGGGCTTTCAGGGTAAAGCGGAAGAGCTGGCTGCCTTCCAGCGCAATCTGGCCGATCAGGGGGCGCTCTACGCCTTCCCGGCGGCGGAGCTTACCCGTATGGATATTCCCATCGTCAACCTCGGCCCCTGCGGCTACGATGCCCATAAGCTGGGAGAACGCCTTGAGCTTGACTACTCCCTGAATGTTCTGCCCAGGCTGATTAAGCTCTTCATTGAACATCTGGCCAGAAACAGCTGAAACATCCCGAAGCGGCAGCCGCATCAGCGGCTGCCGCTTTAGACAAGCGCCCGCTGCTCCAAGGCTGGCTGATATTATTAATCCGCTTTTGCATCTTGTCACATGCCGGAATGAGCTTATATCATAAACTGAAACGCTTCAGAGGCAAAAACCTGCAAAAACTCCAGCGGAAACCGGAAAAGCCTGAAACAGGCGTCATAATATTTTCCAGCCTGCTTTGGACACCGACAGGTTCTTTGCTCTGAACAGAATATTAGAAGGTGATGTATGAGCAGTCAGTTTAAAACTTTTTTTCTTATGGCCCTGCTCAGCGCTCTGGTGGTAGCCATGGGCGCAATGCTGGGGGGACGGACAGGCCTGATGTTCGCGCTGATAATGGCTCTGGCAATGAATTTCGGCTCATACTGGTTTTCAGACAGGATAGTGCTGAGCCTGTATAAAGCCAGAGAAGTGGGGCCTTATGATGCGCCAATGCTGCATAAAATGGTGGAAGAGCTGGCGGCCAGGGCGGGCATTCCCAAACCCAGGCTGTACATTGTTCCCCAGGAGGCCCCCAACGCCTTTGCCACCGGCAGAAACCCGGAAAACGCCGCAGTGGCGGTAACCGAAGGTATTTTGAAGCTTCTTTCACCCGATGAACTGAAAGGAGTGCTGGCCCACGAGCTGGGGCATGTAATGAACCGCGACATTCTTTTGCAGACTGTTGTGGCGGTAATGGCCAGTGTGGTCACCTCTCTTGCCTATATGCTGCAGTGGGGTGCAATGACCGGCGACCGGGAAAACAGAGGCGCGGGCATAGCCGGGCTGCTTCTGGCCCTGCTCGCCCCGCTTGCCGCCGTCCTGATTCAAATGGGGATTTCCCGTTCGCGGGAATATATGGCGGATGAGGCGGGGGCAAAGCTCTCAGGCTCTCCCCTGGCCCTGGCCTCGGCCCTGAACAAGCTGGGAGCATATTCGCGGCAGGTGCCCATGCAGGCGAAGGAAAGCACCGCTCATATGTTTATTGTAAACCCGCTTGCGGGCAAAAGCCTGGCCTCGCTGTTTGCAACCCATCCGCCCATTGAAGAGCGCATTGCCCGGCTGCAACAAATACAGCAGGAGTTTAACTCATTCAAACAATAATTATTGATATATTGCTGAAAAGCTATATACTGACAAAGTTGTCAGTATCCAAACGCCTCCCATAAGGCATAAGCGGATATTGCCCCATCCCCCATCTTCACCACCGGGGCATTATTCGTTTCAGCCTTTTTAAAGAGCCTGAATTTTCGAGTTCTGTGCCTCGAAAATATCAGGCTCTTTTTATTGTTTCCGCAAGTGTGCAGTCAACCGTCGGCCAGGCCGCTCAGGGGGTGGGGCATCCGCTCCTTGGCCCCAGGTTCGCAACAAGGCAGGCGGTTGACTGAAACACCCCTTTTCAATCAATATCACTGCTCTTCATTGCTGGTCAGCTGCCCTGGCCGCAGAAGAGTTGCTGGCTGCGGCCAGGGGGACCCGCTGATATCCGCTATTGATTGGGGAAGTAACAATCAAGACTGCTGTCGCGATCAATATCCAAAGTGGTGCAATGCAGCTCTCCGCCGAAAATAATGACATCATCATAAGGAATGGGCAGCACCTCAATGCCGAGCTTGTCCAGCTGTTCGCAATAAGCCGTCTCGTGCCCTTCAACACAAATTGTATTGGGCCCAAGCGACAGGGTGTTCATGCTGATCCAGCTCTTGCCGTAAACGCCGCCGTCCGGCTTACTCATAATCAGGGAAAGATCATGATTATATTCGTGCACCGGGCGGGCCGCTTCAATCATTTCCCAGTCGTTCTTTTTGAACAGTTCAACGATTTCCGGGCTGATAATCGGGATATCCGGATTAGTGATAACCAGACCGGGGCGCACCATGGTCAGCAGATAGTCGATATGCCAGGGCTTGTAGGAACCGGCTCCCGGGTGATCAAACATCACCGGATGCACCCTAATGCCTTTCTCAGCAAAGTGACGGGTTACCCAGTCAACCCCGCTTCTGTTGCACACGGAGGAAAGATTCCAGAAGATATCCCGACCGGCGCGGGCGGCATCGGCGCCGTCCCAGAGAGGTTCTTCTTCTGAAAGGTGATACTGCCAGTCATAGCCCATTTTCTTTTTGGTTTCGTCATCCCACACACAGGCCTGCTTGTAATCAAAATCAATGCAGGTGTAGCTGGCGTTGGTGAGGCGCGGTTTGGGGGCGGAGTTCCAGAGAAACTCAGGGTCTTCCTTAAAATAATTCTGGAAAATCGGACGCAGATTCAGATATTCATACCAGCGTGAACGGCTGCAACTGGGTGTTTCGATAATTTCATTACCCACAACAATGAATACGTCGCGCGGGCAGGCAATGCCCCGCATGTTCAACTGCAACCAGTCCGGGGTGGAAACGGGTTTAGCTTCAAGCATAATCGGGTGCAGCTCCACCCTGTCTACCTTGATGCCGCGCTTTTCCATTGTCCTGATGAAATAATCCATCTGCTCTTCAGCCCGGGCCACCAGTTCTTCGGGAAAGACGCACCAAGTCCCCAAAGGCTGACCGCCGCGCACAGCGGGGTATGTCCATGCCGGTTCAGGCGCAGGAATCTGACTGCCCCTTGCCCGACCTACGATTACCCGTCTTAAAGCAGACCACTCATCCCAACTGTTTACTATTTTAGCCATATCATTCTCCTATAACTGTTTGGTGGTAAACGTAAAAACCATTTCCAAAATAGTTTCAGGAGATTTACGGCGGAGAAAACATATGATAGCGCCGCCCATCAATCGGGATAATGCCCTGGATCAGAAACAGCTTTACCAGGTTGACGGAACGGCATACATGTGAGTCATGCACGAATGCCCTAAGGGTACTGTAAGGTTTCATATCAGCATCACAGCGTCTGCTCAGGAGTTATGAAATAACCAATTCTGCCTATAAATTAGCAATTCAAATTATCTGAGCAAGTAACTTACAGTAGGGCACTACTTGTTGCCAACCTGTTGAAACAAAATGACCCTGCGGATGATGCCAATTAGGAAAATCAACACTGCGGCTGCCTTTCCTTTGCCGATCAATGCGCTCGAGTATCCCGACGGGGCTTCCCGCGAGCTGTCAATTTCCGCTCGGAAACCGACTGCAGCGATTAATAAATAGAACCGGATGCTGAAAAAAGGCAGCCCCACTGATATGGGGCTGCCTTAAACGCAACAGCGCGGCTTTGGCCGCGCATTTTAATGTCATGAACCGCGCCTGACCAGGCCTCCGCCTGCGGGCAGGGGCTGCGGCATTGCGGATTAGTTAAGATTTTTCTTGGCCCTGTGGGCAAAGAAAACGCCTGAAACAGTAACCACACAGGCAATGATAATCTGCAATACGATAGTCATAATCTACTCTCCTGACCTTTTAAATAAAAAAGTTTAATTATTACCCAACGCATCTCCATTGTACGCCAGGCTTATTGATTCCGGGCAAACTGGCCCGAATTCAAGGCATCGGCGGGCGCGCAATCAAAGCGCGCGGCTGTTTCAAACTTTCAGCGGTATAGTTGTCAGCCCCTGCACAATCAGCCGCAAAAAAAGAAGGGCTTATTACAGGAACAAACTCTTTACCGTAAAAGATCTCCAAATCCAGAATACGTTGAAGCTTACAAGCGGGGAGGGGTGACGAACACCAACACCACGACCATAAATGCCCGCAGTCTTGAGGTCCGAACGTACGATTGCAACTGCAATCTGCTGGACGAGCCGAACCGGCTCAACTTCTATTTATATATACACTTCCCCCAATTTGTAAAGGGGCTTAGGGAAAATTTTAAAGGATGTTGATGTTTGTGATCTTTTGCATTATGGTGGGTCTTGACAAAAATCGTCTTCATTCAGCATAAATTCCATCCTAATTTTTCTACCTGTTCTTCAAGGGGGGTCATATGGCGACTACAGAACGAGATAAAATTGAAATGTTTTTTAAAATAATCAAAGAAGACATTTCATTAATCAAAGAAGAGCATTTAAATCATGATAAAAAGTTGGATAAAGATGAATATGCCTTTAATTATTGGGTTCTTTCCAAGCTATATAATGTAGAAGATGACTGCATATCAAGCCAGATCACGGAGTATAATGACAAATCAATCGATTGTTTTGTCCACTTTCCTGACAGTAAAGAGCTATATATTATTCAAAATAAATATTATTACATCGATAACGGCATTAACCCAAAAGACTTGTCAGACTTCCTAAATAGACCATTATCTTGCTTGTACGCTGGCAATTTTGATAGATGCAAAGAGTTACAAGAGATATTTACCTCGGCTATAGAGGATCCAGAGTATAAAATACTTTTCCATTTCTATACTACAAGCGCCACCAAGGAAGAAAAATTTAAAGACCAGATTGAAGAATTCAATAGAGGCACAGCTTCATACGGATGCTATATAGAAGCCAAGTATTAAAACATTTATAATATCAAAAACATATATTATGGAGAAACTTTTAAAGCTGTCAAAACCTTTAAGTTTGACTTCACCACACCCAGTAAAGCTACTTTTGCAAAAGTGCATGAGCAGCTTGGCATGGGTATCAGACCGGCATATTATATTATCACGCCGATCACTGAAATTTATAGACTTTATAAAAAAGCTCAAGATGAGAATTATCCTCTATTCAGTAAGAATATCAGAGAATGGCTAGGTGACAACCCTATTAATAAAGGAATTATTAACACCTTGAAATCAGAAGAAGAGAACGAAAATTTTTTATATTACAACAATGGGATCACTATGATCTATGAAGAAGACGAAGCAAGCCATCTTGGTGATACAAAACGTGTAATTCCATTAATAAATCCTCAGATCGTAAATGGATGCCAGACAACAAACTCTATTTTTCAGGTTCTTAGCAAATGTAAGGAGGAAGATATAAAAGAACGCTTTTCCAAAGCCTATGTGTTAGTAAAGGCACTACTAAAGAAGTCTGATGATGATAATATTTTCTATGAAAAGGTAATAAAATATACAAACAAGCAGAATTCAATTCCAGATAAAATTTTTGCGGCGAACGACAGCTACAGTTATTTCGCCAGAATACAAAAAGAGCTAAAGGAAAGAGGTTTTCTGTTAGGGATTAAACCCAGTGATAAAGAAACATTTAAACAATCTTACTCATCAAAGAAAGCCTTGCAGGAAATTTTAGATATTGCAAATAAACGTGCTGCAATCTTTAACATAGATCTTAAGAATCTAAAGGACATTATCATCCCATTAGAAAAATTATTACAGATCACACTGGCTTTTGTCCAAGATGGCCATGCGGCATACACTAAAAAAAGCTGTGTACTTAAATTCGGACATCCAATCTATCAAAATTTTTCTTCATGTCTGTTAGACCATCTAACGACTGACTCTGCACTGAATATATATTTATTATATCAAAAGGCAGAAATTGAAAGAAAAAGCAGTGATAGAAGAAACCCAATCCCATATTATTTGATAAGCTTTTTAGGAGATTATTTCAAAAATAAAAAAGCAGAAAATATGGAAAACTTAGCCAATTTTTTTAATGACAAAACTAATATTGAAGACGCGTACACTTGGCTAAAGGATATAACTACTGAATATCATGATATGTATACGAAAAGACATAAGGAAGACTACAATAGAATGATAAAGCAAAAAATTGATGAGGATTTACTGAAAGAAATAAAAGATAATTTTATTAAATGGGGTAAACGGGAAGACCCCATTTTGAGGATTATACAATCTTAATTAAGGTAAAAGGGGCAGGAGAATTTCACTCTCCTGCCCGCCATCATATGGAGCTCTGACTGCAGTAAAAAGATAGCCTAGTTCAGTAATTTCGGCTCTTCCCTAACAGAGGAGGGGGCCTCATCTGCTTCGCCTCCGGCGGCTTCAACGTCCGGGGTATACTCTTGGCCGGGCTTACCCATGCCGTCATGCACGGCAAACTCCAGCTTACCATCCCTGACTTCCACCTCTACCCAATGGTCGGGGGCGAGTTCGCCGGAAATAATCTTTCTGGCCAGCGGGGTTTCCACATGCTGCTGCAAATAGCGGCGCAGGGGACGGGCCCCGTTGCTCGGGTCATAGGCTTCGGCGGCAATGAAGCGGCGTGCCTCGGGGCTGAGTTCAATATGGATTTTCTGTTCATCCAGGCGTTCGCTCAGGCGCTGCATCAACAGCTCAACTATCGATTCAATCTGACTGGGCATAAGCGGCCGGAACATAACAATTTCATCTATGCGGTTCAGAAACTCCGGCCGGAAAGCGGCCCGCAGCTGCCCCATCACCTGCTCGCGCACGCCGCTGCGAAACTCCCCTTCCGGGGTGATTCCGTCCAGAATTAGCGGAGAGGCAATATTCGAGGTCAGAATTACAATGGTGTTTCTGAAATCCACCGTATGCCCCTGGCTGTCGGTGAGCCGCCCGTCATCGAGCATTTGCAGCAGGATGTTGAACACATCGGGATGCGCCTTTTCAATTTCATCGAACAATATCACGCTGTAAGGCTTGCGGCGCACCGCCTCTGTGAGCTGACCTCCTTCATCGTAGCCGATGTAGCCTGGAGGCGCCCCCACCAGACGGGCCACGGTGTGCTTTTCCATATATTCGCTCATATCGAGGCGCACCATATTTTCCTCAGAGTCAAACAGCGACTGGGCCAGGGCCTTGCAGAGCTCGGTTTTGCCCACCCCGGTCGGGCCAAGGAAAATAAAGGAACCGATGGGGCGGTTGGGGTCGGAAATACCGGCTCTGGCCCGCAGCACGGCTTCTGCCACGGCTTCCACCGCTTCATCCTGCCCCACCACCCGGCGGTGCAGCTCTTCATCCAGATGCAGCAGCTTTTCCCGCTCGGTTTCCATCAGGCGGGATACGGGAATGCCGGTCCAGCGGGCAACAATTTCGGCCACATCGTCAGGCCCCACTTCTTCCTTGAGCATCCGGCTGGCCGCCCTGCCTTCTGTCTGAGAAGAACCGGAGGCTTCCGCTTCGTGCAGTCTGCGCTCCAACTCCAGCAGGGTGGAATATTTGAGTTCCGCGGCCCGGTTGAGATCATAATTGCGTTCAGCCTCTTCGATATCGCGGCGGGTCTGCTCAATTTCCTCCTTGATGCGGCGGATATCGTCAATCCCCTGCTTTTCGCGCTCCCACTGCGCCATCAGCCGCCCCTGCTCACTCTTCAGCACGGCCAGCTCCGCCTCAAGGCGTTCCAGGCGTTCTCGGGAAGCGGCATCCGTCTCGGCCCGCAGGGCCTGCCGCTCAATTTCCAGCTGCATGGTCTTGCGGTTGACCTCGTCGAGCTCGGCGGGCATGGAGTCAATTTCTGTACGGATGAGCGAAGCAGCCTCATCTATCAGGTCAATGGCCTTGTCGGGCAACTGACGCCCGCTGATGTAACGCTGAGACAGAGTCACCGCCTCCACTATGGCCGAGTCGGAAATACGCACGCCGTGGTGCAGCTCAAAACGCTCTTTAAGGCCGCGCAAAATTGAAATGGCATCAGCGGTGGCGGGCTCTTCCACCAGCACAGGCTGAAAACGCCGCTCAAGAGCCGGGTCTTTTTCAATATACTGGCGGTATTCATCATTGGTGGTCGCCCCAATGCAGTGCAGGTCGCCCCGGGCCAGCATGGGTTTAAGCAGGTTGCCCGCGTCCATGGCTCCATCGCCCTTGCCCGCACCCACAATCAGGTGGAGCTCGTCAATAAACATGATTATCTGCCCATCGGACTTTTCCACCTCAGTGAGCACAGCCTTCAGCCGCTCTTCAAATTCGCCGCGGTATTTGGCGCCGGCAATCAGTGCGCCCATATCAAGAGAAAACAGCTTCTTGTCCTTCAGGCTTTCCGGCACATCGCCCTTAAGGATGCGCTGGGCCAGCCCGCTGACAATGGCGGTCTTGCCCACCCCGGCCTCGCCGATGAGCACCGGGTTGTTTTTGGTGCGCCGGGACAACACCCGGATGCAGCGGCGAATTTCAGCATCGCGCCCGATTACCGGGTCAAGGCGGCCCTGGCGGGCCTCCTCCACCATATCCACCCCAAATTTGGACAGGGCTTCATAGGTCGCTTCAGGGTTGTCGCTGGTCACCCGCTGGCTGCCGCGCACTTCGGCCAGAACGCTCAGCACCTGATTCTTTTCAAGCTTAAACTCATGGTTAACCCTGCCGATTACACTGTCGGTCGGTTCATCGAGCAGGGCCAGAAATAAATGTTCCACACTGACATATTCATCTTTCATCTGGCGAGACAGGTCGCTTGCCGCCACCAGCAGCTGACCCAGCCGGCGGGTGACGCCAATCTGACCATTTGCGCCCGGCCCGCTCACAGACGGACGCTTTGACAGCTCGCGGGAAACCGCACCAGCATATTCCAGAGCGTTGACCTTCAGCCGTTCCAGCAGGCGCGGCACCAGACCATGCTCCTGAGTGGCCAGGGCTACGGCCAGATGTTCAACATCCACCTCCTGATGCCCAAGGCGCAGGGCCAGGGTTTGAGCCTCGCCCAAAGCATCTCTGGATTTCTGGGTAAAGCGTTGCATATCCATAAATCTCTCCTATTCAACTCAATCGTTGTTCATTTTACCGCGCGACAGACAGCTTGAAAAGCAAATCTGACTCCGCTTTTCACAACAGAATTTTCAATTCAAGCAGAAATTCCTATTCCTGAGACCGCTCGGAATTCATTTTCCCCCCAAGCTCACGCACCCGCGCCTCCAGCTCATCCACCCGCTGCAGCAAATCAACAATGATTATTCCGGCGGTGGTGGGGATATCGAAGTCCTGGCAGATACGAATCAGTTTCCGTACCTTGTAAATATGAACAGCGTTGAACAGCAGCTCCTCGGTGGCGCTTCTGCCGGGAGCCAGCCAGCCGAGCTCGATAGCTTCCTGCACCAGCTCCGCCCGGCCGCCGGTAATGCTGACGAATTCTTCAAAACCAACCAAACTGGAAGGCATTATTTCACTGTTCAAGCGTTTGATGTTTGAACTCATTTCTTTCTCCCGGTCAGGCTCTGGCCCTGAAATTTGATTTGGCGGCGAGCTCCCGCCACAAAGCTTCCTCTGCCGGGCTAAGCTGCTCCGGCACAGCAATTTCAATCAGCACAAGCTGATCTCCCCGGTTCGCTCCGCTTCCCAGGCCGCGGTCGCGCAGGCGCAGACGACGCCCGCTGCCGGTGCCGGGCTTGATGTTCAACTCCACTTCTCCATCCAGAGTAGGCACGCGCACCTTGCTTCCGAGCGCCGCCTCCCAGGGGGCGAGAGAAAGAGTGTAGACAATGTTGCTGCCTTCAAGGCGATATTGCGGATGCGGAGAAATCTCTACCTTCAGGTAAAGGTCGCCTGCCGGGCCGCCGCTGAGGCCGGGCCGCCCCTGACCGGCAAGCCGGATGCGCGCCCCTGGCTTTACCCCGCGGGGGATATTCACTTCCAGAGAGCGGGAATCGCCGCCGCTGCCTTGCAGGGTAATGCTTTTTTTGCCTCCGCGGTAAGCGTCTTCCAGGTTCAGGGTAATGTTTGTTTCAATGTCGCCGCCGCGCTGCGCGCCCATGCCCCGGGTGGAAAATCCGGCAAAGGGATCGGCTCCAAAGGCTGAACCGGCCTGAGAAAAAGAGCCGCCCTGCCCCATATTGCCGAAAATCATTTCAAAAAAATCGCTGAACGCGCCGCTTCCTCCCCCGCCTGATGAAAAGTTGTAGGTTCCGCCCTGCCCGAAATTGAACCCTTCAAAACCGGGGGCGCCCCGGAACTGCTGCCCGTGCTCCCAGTCAGGGCCAAGCTGGTCATACAAGCGACGCTTTTCATCATCCTTGAGCACTTCGTAGGCTTCATTAATATCCTTAAACTTGTTTTCCGCCTCCTTATTGTTGGGGTTCAAGTCAGGATGATATTTGCGGGCCAGCTTCTTGTAGGCTTTGCCTATTTCATCTTTGGAGCTGCCCCGTTCAACGCCCAGAAGTTTATAGTAGTCTTTATATTTTACACTCATTAAACTGAGCTCCTTTGCCCAAGCTGCATATCGCGTCAGTCAAAAATTTTGAAAATTTTTGTAACTGCAATAAAAAACAGAAGTAATCGTTCCAAGAATAAATAAGTTTGTCCTGACCTTAGTCAAGAAGACCAGGCGGTTTGCGGGCTGAAAAATTGTATCGGGGTGGGAGGCGGTTATTTACCCAACGCACCATCTCCGAAAACCTTACTTTGCCCATATGCATTGAGAGGATGCTGTCGGAAGCAGGCCATCCCGCCGGAGCAAAAATCTGACCGACCTGAGCAACTTATCTGGCAATCAGCAGAAACAAGGCGCCCTCCGTATCAAGATGCCCTGCCACATGCTCAGCCCGGTGGCCTGCCCCGCAAAACAGGTCCGCCCGGTTGCCCCTGATTGCGCCCCCCCTGTCCTGAGCCAGCCCGATCCCGGTCAGTTGTCCGCCTTTCCCCTGAATGCCGTTCTTATCCGGCATGGGCACAGAAAACAAGCATACCGCTCCCAGGGGAATCACATCGCTGTCAACAGCAAGACTGACTGCCGGACGCAGAGGTGCATTCATGGCTCCCACCGGCCCCTCATCTGCAAGACGAAAAAAAACATAACTGGGGTTTTCGTTGAGCAGGGCGGAAATCTGATCAGGATTCCGCTCCAGATACTCCCGGATAGACTGCATACTTATTTCTTCAGCAGGCAGCAGGCCTTTTTTTTCCATAATCCGCCCCAAAGAAAGATAAGCCCGATTATTCTTACCGGCATAAAGCACATGCTTTACGCTGCCGTCAGGGAATAAAAGACGGCCTGAACCCTGCACATGTAAAAAATAGGCTCCAATTCTGTCCTCAACCCAGGCCAGTTCCAGCCTTCTGCCCTGCAAGACGCCTTTTTCATCAATTTCAGAGCGACTGTGATAGCTCTGCCCCTTGCGCACATCCGGAGGAACTTTGTACAGAGGATAATTAAAGCGTTCGGTTTTAACCGGGCCGGCCGCCAAAGTCGGTTCATAATAACCGGTAAAACCTGTATCCGGGCCGCGCCGGTACCAGCGGAACCCCTCGGCAAGCAGCTCAGGATGCCGGTCAAGATAGGGCAGCAGCACCTCCAGGCGGGCCAGGCTGTTATCCAGCTCAGACCAGGTTACATGTAAATTCGCCGCATTGACCGCGGCTTGATGAGGCGGCATGCGGGCTATGTAGGACCGGCAATGCGCCAGTGAGGGAGCCAGCTCATGCCATGATTGCAGCCCCTGCGCCTGGGGAGAAAGCAGGGCCGCCGCTCTGACCGCTTCATTAGTGGGCAGCTCTTCCCAGCCGGAGTGAACAGCCGGGGGAAAAACCGTCGCCCCTGAACCCGGCCCGTATTGGTATGGCTGTAAGGGTGAGCTGGCGCAGGAGCACAGCAGAAATGCCGTCCATACCCCGAAAAATAAAGCGAACAGCCTTTTCATTGACGTATCCGAATGGTTAAGGTTATCATTAAGTAAGCGCACCGGCAGAACAGCCGGTAAAAGTATACTGCTGCTGACAATCATACTCTTACAGCGAGCGCTGTAAAAATGCCAGACTACAAGATGTTAGAAACATTCTTACCCCTTTACAAAACCGATATTCGCATGAGACCTTAAGCGACTCATTCACACTGGGCCAAGCATATACATAATAACCTTCTTTAACAAGGAAACCAGCATGCAATCCAGCTTTCCTCAATCAGACTCATGGTTGACCCACCGGGTTTCATACGGCGAAACGGATGCCATGAATGTTGTTTACTACGCAGAATATTTTCATTTATTTGAACGCTCGCGCAACACCTGGCTGCGCGACCGGGGCATGAGCTACAAAACAATTGAAGAACAGGGAATCTTTCTGCCTGTGCGCGAGGCATCCTGCCGCTACCGCTCTCCGCTGCGATACGATGATCTGATTTATATCAGGGTGGGCGTGCAGGAGTGGGGACGGGCCTCAATTTTATTTGTCTACCAGATTTATAATGAAGCCAGAGATAAAATTCTGGCCACAGGCAGCACCCAGCACGCCTGCGTAAATGCCCAGGGCAGGCCGGTTCCAACACCGGAATGGCTTTCAGCTTTGGACAGGCAGGAAAAGAACGGCTCATCAAGCTAAAAGTTCTCAAGAAGCAGAAAAGTCCTGACCGTATATCAAAAATACTGGGGAAATTGCCGCAACTCCGGGCAGACTTGTTGTCGTCTGCTGTTCTTTATCCCGCGCCTTTATCTGAAAGCGACAACGACTGCGATAACATCCGGCGGTGCGGGAATTGCCTCTGCCCGGGTGGAAGAGGAAGTCAATACTGAGAAACAAAGGATAAAATTTTACCGTGAAACCCGGCTCAGGGCAGGAATGCCCCAAAACCTGCCGTTCATTCCATCAGGTTAATGCTGAAATATCAGATAAGGCGGGGCTCTGAGCTGAAGGCGCTGCCGTCAGACGTATATGCGGTAAGAATGAAGAATTATCAATAAAAAAGGGCCTGTTTCAAAATTCCTTGAGTGCGAAACAGACCCTGTCCGCCCGCAGGCGGGCTATAGTTCGGATATGTGCTAGCCTTTATAGGACTTGTTGGAAATGTGCACCGCCAGAGCGCCGACAACCAACACTACCACTGTTCCGATGTAAACAACAGCCATTTCAAAATCCATATATGCCTCCTATTCATGGGCAGTAGCCAATCTACCCGCCCGATTATGCCAAACGCGCTCCCCTTGCAGACAGCTTGTCCCCTCTGCCAAGCACGTTCAAATGTTATTAACAAGTTCCGGCTCCATGCGCAAGCCCTTGAGAGCAAAATATGCTCATTTCGCAGACCAATCAGATTTACGGCAAAACAACCTCAGGTAATCATTGAATATTTTTCAACAGCCTATCAAAACTTTTCATGAAAAAACAGGGCCCGCCCCGAAAGGCAGGCCCTGTTCCAAACACATAGAGAACTTTGCCCCTTACTCTATTGAGAATAATGCTCAATAACCAGAATTTCGTTTACTTCTACAGGAATTTCATCCCGCTGCGGCTTGCGCAGCAGCTTGCCGGTGTATTCTTCAGGGTTCTTTTCCAGATAATTCAATCCAAAGGGATGCAGTTCCTGGAAGTTGTTTGCGAACACAGGGTTCTTTCGGGATTCCTGACGCAGAGCGATTACGTCATTTTCCTTGACCAGCTGAGAAGGAATATTCACCTTTTTGCCGTTAAGGGTAATATGCCCATTGGTAACAACCTGGCGCGCCTGACGGATGGAGCGGGCAAAGCCGAGGCGATAAACCAGATTGTCAAGACGGCATTCGAGGGTTTGCAACAAAACTTCACCGGTGATGCCCTTGCTCATCTGGCTGAGTTTCATGTAGCGGGCAAGCTGACGTTCCAGAATGCCGTAATAAGCCTTAAGCTTCTGCTTTTCCATCAGCTGAAGGCCATATTCAGAAATTTTCTTCCCGCCGCGTGCAGCTTTATCGTCCATCCGCTTCATTGCTTTGGGATGCCCGCAAACATTCACGCCAAGCCGGCGGCACAATTTAAACCGGGGTTCTCTACGTGTTGCCATATTAAAGGATACTCCTTAATTAAATTCATTAGACGCAAATGCGCCTCATCTGCAAAGCGGATATCTACCACCGCTTAACTGGAATGTAAACTAAAATTTTCATTTTGCGAGGTCGGAAAACTCCAAACGTCAGCAACAGGGTTTTGCTAGTATCAGAGTTTAGCCAAACAGGCAAGCTTTTTATCATAAAATTTGCAGCATTTGCAGTTATCAGTAACTATTTTCAATTGACCTTTTTGAAAATATGGATATAGTTCATATTAAACTTAAACATGAGGAGAATATATGGCTGAACTGCTTGATGTTTATAAATGCAAACACTGCGGCAATGTTGTTTCCCTGCTTCATGTCGGCCAGGGCGCCCTGGTCTGCTGCGGCGAAAATATGGTTAAAATGCAGGAAAATACGGTTGACGCCAGTCAGGAAAAACATGTGCCCGTAGTAGAAAAAACCCCGGATGGCTTCATTGTGAAAGTGGGCTCGGAAACCCATCCTTCTCTGCCGGAGCACTACATTGAATGGATTGAAATCATTTCCGACAATGTCAGCTGTCTGGCTTTCCTCAAACCCGGAGAAGAACCTAAAGCCACTTTTGTAAGCAAGGCCGACAATGTGGTAGCCCGTGAATACTGCAACCTGCATGGGCTGTGGGCAAAAAGATAACCCCGCGCCGGAATTTTGGAGGCGGTCATGAAAAAATACGTCTGTATAATTTGCGGTTATGTCTATGACCCTGTCGAAGGCGACCCCGACAGCGGCATTGCCCCCGGAACTGCTTTTGAAGATCTGCCTGACGATTGGGTTTGTCCTCTGTGCGGAGTAGGCAAGGCGGACTTTGAACCGGCCGAGTAAAGACGGATTTTTATCCGTCCTGCTGCGCTCCCTGCGTGTGAGGCGCGGCATGCCCGTATATCGGACATATGGACATGTCCTGACCATTACGGTTGTTGTTTTATAATGTGTATGATATAGCCCGCAGATTGCTGCGGGCTTTTCATTTCCATCACTTTTGCCTGGCCTTGGGCCGGAATTTACATGCCGACCGAATTAATTGTTGTTGCGCTGGCTCTGTTGCAGGGGCTGGCGGAATTTCTCCCCATTTCTTCATCAGGCCATCTGGCTTTGGGACAAAGCATTTTCGGGCTGACCGAACCGGAAGTGGCCTTCACGATTGTGCTGCATCTGGCCACCCTGCTGGCTGTGGTGATTTTCTACCGGCAGACAATTTGGGAACTTATCTGCGAACTGAAGTATCTGCCCGCCCTGCTGAAAGGCGGTTTGCCCCGCCTGCGCGGGCTTTACGCCTCCCGCCCCAACTTCCGCTTCATCTGTCTGATTTGCGTGGCCAGCCTGCCGACCGGCATTATCGGTTTGTCATTGCAGGACCTTTTTGTGAGTTTAAGCTCATCTACTCTGGCTGTGGGGCTGGCCCTCATGTTTACAGGGTGCGTGCTGAAGGTAAGCGCGCGTAAGTCGGGCGACACGGGGCGGGACATTTCTGAAATGACGGTTAAAGACGCCCTGCTTATCGGCCTGATGCAGGGGCTGGCCATCACCCCCGGCATTTCACGCAGCGGCATGACCATTGCCACCGCCTTGCTGCGCGGTCTGCGCCGCGACCTGGCGGCAAAATTCTCGTTCATCCTGTCCATCCCGGCCATTGTAGGAGCGCTGATCATCGAAATGCTCGGCGGGGTGGAAAGCAGCTTCAGCCTGGTTGAATTTGCTCTGGGGTTTGCTGTTGCCGCAATTTCCGGCTATCTGGCCCTGACCCTGCTCGTGTTCATCATCAACAGGAACTCCTTCGGCAAGTTTGCCTACTACTGCTGGGCCGTGGGTCTGGCCGCCGTGCTCTGGTCGCTTCTCGCATAAACATAATTTCTGAGGAGAAAGGTTCAGCCCGCTCTGAGCCTTTCTCCCGTATCTTCAACTCAGGATGCTTTGCTGCTTGCGTTTCACCCGGTCATTCGTTATTAAAATCAGAATGAAAGCGTTCCAACGCCCCCTGAAACCCAGCTGCAACCGGCGCAGGATAACATGATGAAATACAGAATTATCGGATTCCTTGTCAGCCTGCTCATGCCGGGTCTGGTCGCGGCGCTGCTTTCAGGGGGGCAGAAAATCTGCGGGCTCGCCTCTACTCCGGCAACTCATCACGGCATATTGCTTCCTCTTGCCCGCTCCGCCCTGGAAGGAAGCCTGATGTTCGCAACCCTGTTCATCCTTCCTGCGGCCCTGGGGCGCCTCGCTGCCAGGCATCTGGCTTTGCCGAAGTCCTGTTTTTCCCGCTATTTCCCTCTGCTCCTGCCCGGGATGCTCTGGATTCTGGGCAGCATCCCGTTTATGTACCTGCCCTTTCCCCTCTCCAATCTGGCCCTGCCCGGAATTTTTCTCTCCCTTGTCTACTTTCTTTTCTTTCTCGGCTTCGCGCTCACGGCCCGGAGCAGACTGCCCTGCCTGCGCCTTAAAACAGGCCTGCTCCAACTGGCAGCCTGTCTGGGAGCGGCCATTCTGGTCGCCGAGATTAATTTATGGCACGTCAAAAGCAATCTCCTGATCGGCAACCATAATGAAAACAGCGGGCTGGTCATCGACGTTTATGACTACTTCCCTTTTTACGGAAGCAAACTGGCCCGTCCTGACCGCACGCCGCCCTCTCTCCAGATAATGGATAACCACCCCCGCCTGGACGGGGACATCGGGCTCCTGCCTGTCTACGCAGCGGCGGCGCAGGCGCTTTACATCAATGTGGAAACGGGAGATTATGGAGAATATTTGAACCGCAGCAGCCGGGAACTCCCGCATATCAGGTACCTGGTAGACTGCAACAACACCCGCATCGCCTGGGACCTGCTGGTGGAAGGGTATATTGATATTTTCTTCGAGGCGCCCCCTTCACAGGAGCAGTTGCGCCAGGCCGGGGAAGCCGGGCTTGAACCGGAGATTACTCCCATCGCCAAAGATGCGCTTGTGTTCATGGTTTATAAAGATAACCCGGTAGACAACCTGAGCATTGAGCAAATTCAGGCAATTTACCGGGGAGAAATAAACAACTGGGAAGAAGTTGGCGGAGAGGATGAGAAGATTTTCCCTTTCCAACGCCCTGAGGGTTCGGGCAGCCAGACCGCCATGTGCGAACAGGTGATGGACAGTCTGAAAATGACTGATCCCCTGCCGGAAAAACACGTTGTTGCGGGGCACGTTGTCAAAGAAACGGCTGAATTTCGCGACCGGGCGGAAGCGCTCGGCTACGCCTTTTTCTGGCATGCCGGGAAGCTCTTCCCTTCCGGTCATGGCCGCACAAAGCTGCTGGCTGTGAACGGGGTAAAACCATATCTGGGCCATATCACCGACAACAGCTATCCCTTAATCATTCCCCTCGTAGCTGTGACCCTGCGCCCGCGCAGCCCGCAGACCCAGGCCCTGATTGACTGGCTGACCGGCCCGGAGGGGCAGGCCCTGATAAAGAACACCGGCTATGTTCCGTTAAAATCAGGCAGCTGAGCAGATTGCAGTTAAAAAAGCAGGGTTAAAATCTAATTCTCGTCAGCAAGCTCTGTAAGGAAAGTGATGAAATATAAAATTACCGGATTTGCGGTCAGCCTGGCCATGCCCTGGCTGATAATACTGCTGGCATCAGGCGTTGATACGCTGGCCGACTTCATTCTTGCCCTGATTCCCTTTACAGAGCCGGAGTACCCATATGCCGCTTATTACTATTCAGGAAAGGAGCTTGTAACTTCCGCCTTCAGACAGGGTCTGATGTTCGCTGTCATATGCCTCGTTCCTGCGGCCCTGGGGCGCCTCGCTGCCAGACGTCTGACTTTACCTGAGAACTGCTTTCCCCGTTATCTGCCTCTGATCCTGCCCGGGCTGCTCTGGGTTATAATCAGTATTCCGTTTATGCGTCTGACTGGATGGCCCCTGGACTACCTGGCAGTTCCCGGATATTTTTTATTATTTCTCTACCTTCTTTTCTTTCTCGGCTTCACAATCACGGCGCGGCGCAGGCAACCCAGCCGATGCATTAAAAAGGGACTGCTCCAACTGGCCGCCTGTACGGGCCTCGTCCTTGTCGCCGCCGGGCTGAACCTCTGGCAGCTCAAAAGCAACACCCTGTTCGGCTTTGACCCGGAAATCGAAAGTGTGGGGCACGGGGTGGACGTTTATGAATACTTTCCTTTTTACGAGGGTAACAGACTGGCCGTTCCCGACACACCGCCCTCAGTGCAGATAAGAGAAAATCATCCCCGTCAGGACGGGGCCATTGCCCTTCTGCCCGTGTACGGCGCAGCGGCTCAGGCGCTCTACGCCGATGTGGAAACCGGTGATTACGGGGAATATCCGGACAACGGATCCTCTTCCTCCCATATTGAATATCTGGTAAATTGCAGCAATACCCCCATCGCCTGGGCGCTTCTGGTTAGCGGGAATATCGATATCTTCTTCGGAGCCCACCCTTCCCGCGAGCAACTGCAAATGGTCAGAGAGAACGGCTTTGAACCGCTCATCACCCCCATAGCCAAAGACGCCTTCGTGTTCATGGTCAATGCGCAAAACCCGGTGGATAACCTGAGCATTGAACAAATCCAGGCCATTTACCGCAAGGAGATAAGCAACTGGAAAGAAGCGGGAGGGGAGGATGAAAAGATTCTCGCCTTCCAACGCCCCGAAGGTTCGGGCAGCCAGACCGCCATGCGCGAGCAGGTGATGAACGGCCTGAAAATGGCTGACCCTCTGAGGGAAGAACTGGCCAGCGGCATGGGCGACATTATCAACGCGGTGGCCGAGTTCCGCAACCGCCGGGAAGCCATCGGCTATACCTTTCGCTGGTATGCCCGGATGCAGTTTCCGTCCGAGCGGATAAAGCTGCTGAATGTAAACGGGATAAGCCCCAGCCCGGAAAACATTGCCTCAGGCGCCTATCCGTTCAGCGCGCCCCTTGTGGCCGTGACCCTGCTTCCGCGCAGCCCGCAGACCCAGGCCCTGCTCGACTGGCTGACCGGCCCGGAAGGACAGGCCCTGATTGCCAAAATCGGCTACATTCCGCTCGGCGCTCAGACAGAAAACTTTTAAGAGCCTTCTTGCCCGCCGGACCTCTGTCAGCGCCCAGTCAACAACTCAAGGCCGTTAAAACAATTCAATTACATAGGGCTATATGGTTGCCTATCTTACAGCATTCAAGCTATGACAACACCCCTTGATATCCAAAATGGTTTATAGTATATTTCATACTACAAACCAAGGAGGTGACAATTTGCCTGCGACTAAATTCAAACATTCCCTTATCTGGATAGGTATTTGCATATTAGTTGGAATGCTGGCTTCCTATTTACAATTTGATGCCCTGAGGGAATGGTACCCGTTTTTGGAAAAACCTGCCCTCACCCCGCCGGGTTGGGTCTTTTTTGTGGTATGGACGGTTTTATATATAATGATGGGCCTTTCCATAGCGCTTGTGCGCTGGGGGAGGCATCCGCATAGGAGGTTGCTGACCATTGTTTTTATAGTGCAGTTAACGGTCAATTTCCTTTGGAGCGTTGCTTTTTTTATGCTGCGCAACCCCACCGGCGGGCTTACTTTGATTGTAATTCTGTTTTTACTGCTTCTGCTCTATATTCATAAAAGCTGGCAGGCAAACAGATTCAGCAGCTGCCTGTTCATTCCATATCTTGCCTGGGTGGGCTTTGCCTTTTATCTTAATCTTTATATTGTATTGTATAATTAATAAGCGAAATTACCTGCCTAAACCAAAATCGAAACGACACCTGACAAAGTACAAAGAAGCCCGGTTTTACCGGGCCTTTTCATATCCTCCACTCTCTGACAGTCTAAAGTGATATTGGCGTTTATTTCGCATATTCCCCCCCCGCCGGAGCGTGATACTCTTGGCGCAGTAAGTCATTTCACCTGCTTCTTGAAATTAAATGAGGCGTCCTTACGAACTTTTACTGAATGACGCACAAACGCCGTCAGCCCTCGCCCGGGTGCGCTCTGTTAACCGGGATGCCCCGATAAGTTGCCGCAAACCTCACTGTATCTGTTGGGCAAAGAATTTGAGCAGCTGGGAGTTAAAAAATTTCTGACGTGTTTCCATGCTGTCGTTGGGATCGGGGTCGCACATCCAGACTGTTTCAGGCAGCACCCCCTCGCCGCAAGGTGCAGTGAGATCGCGCCTGTCCATATCGGGCAGCCTGAGATACCCGAAGTCGGGAGGCATAATCCTGTCAAGCCGCTCAATCTGAGAGGTTGCGTCCAAAGCCGTATCAAAAACATGCACTCTGGATTTGAGCTCACTCAGTGACGCTGCGCTGAACAAGGCGGTATTGTCGGGTGCGGCCAGGGCTATGGCCTTTACGCCGTCCAGAACCGCATCGGGAGATTCCGGCAGATAAAAAGACAGGGTAGTCAGACGTTGTCTGACCCAGTCGCTGCACAGATTATCAGCCTTGCCTGCGTCCGCGCAATATTGGGAATAGGCGCTTATATCGATTTTACCCCCGCCCAGAATCAGCGCGGCGGCAGCGCCGCTCCCCACGCTTAAAATCCCAATCCGTGAAATATCCACAAAGTTCTGATACTCGCCACGACTAAGAAAACCGGCCAGCAGATGAATTTCTCTGATTCTTCCAAAAATCTGCTCCGCGGTATAGATATTGCTCATATCCCGGCTGTTGTCCCCCCGGTGGGTAGGGGCGGCTACCACAAACCCGGCGGAGGCCAGCTGTCTGGCCGTGTCATGATAGGAAAATTTGTTTGCGCCCGCATCATGTGAAATAATAATCAGCGGAAATTTTCCATCTTCCGGGGAAGCGTTGCGCCCTCCTTTCAAGCTCCACTCGCCCAGATTTACTTCGCTCTCATTTTTTTTACCAGGATACCAGAGAATGAACTCCACCCCGTCCCGGCTGCCTTCACTGGCGGCCATAAGCAGTCTGAACCCGACCTTATAACGCTGGATTTTGGTGTCGTTAACACAGGCGGGCAACAGAATAAATGCAAGCGCAAGCAGAAGACATCTGAAAAAAAGAGGGGATATCCCGGGCATAACACTCATACTGACAGAAAAGATTTGTGAATATTTTAGCAAAAGCCGCACTGCATGGCAACCGCAGGCAAGCAGGAGCCGAGGCCCTATTTTTTATTTTGCCCGCAGCGGTCTATCATGCTATATAAACGCATTCAGATTAATCAGTATGCAGGTAAGCAAATGAGTAACGAACCAGATAAGATTATTTATTCAATGATCCGCGTGTCTAAACACCATGGACAGCGGCAAGTTTTGAAGGACATTTCCCTGTCCTATTTTTACGGAGCCAAAATCGGCGTGCTCGGTCTGAACGGGGCGGGCAAAAGCTCGCTTTTAAAAATTCTGGCCGGAGTGGACAAACAGTTTGACGGCGAGACAGTGCTTTCCCCCGGGTATACCATCGGTTATCTGGAGCAGGAACCCTTGGCGGAGGAAACCCGCACCGTGGGCGAGGTGGTGCAGGAGGGCGTGAGCGACATCATGGCCCTGGTGCATGAATTTGAAGAAATAAATGCAAAATTCGCCGAGCCCATGGAACCGGATGAAATGGACGCCCTTTTGAACAGGCAGGCCGCAGTTCAGGAACAGATGGACGCCAAAGGCGCCTGGGATATTGAAGCCCGTCTGGAAATGGCCATGGACGCTCTGCGCTGCCCCCCTTCAGACAGCCCGGTAAATATTATTTCCGGCGGTGAGCGCCGCCGGGTGGCCCTCTGCCGTCTGCTTTTGCAAAACCCGGATATTCTGCTGCTTGACGAACCCACCAACCATCTGGACGCCGAATCGGTGGCATGGCTTGAGCACTATTTGCAGCAATTTCCCGGCACAGTAATAGCGGTAACCCACGACCGCTACTTTCTAGATAATGTAGCGGGCTGGATTCTTGAGCTCGACCGCGGCCGGGGCATCCCCTGGAAGGGCAATTATTCTTCATGGCTCGCCCAAAAGCAGAAGCGTCTCGCCCAGGAAGAGAAAGCCGAGGTGGAACGCCAGAAAACCCTGCAACGGGAACTTGAATGGATAAACATGTCGCCAAAGGGACGTCAGGCCAAAGGCAAGGCCCGTATTCACGCCTACGAGGCCATGCTCTCCCATGAAAGCGAGGCCCGCGCCGCCGACCTGGAAATTTACATCCCTCCGGGACCGCGTCTGGGTAAAAGCGTGGTTGAAGCCGACAAGCTGGGCAAGGCCATGGGCGACAAGCTGCTGATTGAAGATACCTCTTTCATTGTTCCCCCCAACGCCATTGTGGGCATTGTCGGCCCCAACGGCGCAGGCAAGACCACCTTTTTCCGGATGCTGGTCGGCGAAGAAGCTCCCGATTCCGGCAGCATCAAGGTGGGGGATACCGTCAAGTTCGCCTATGTTGATCAGACCAGACGTTCGCTCGAACCGGGCAAAACCGTATATGAGCTGATCAGCGGTGGCTATGACACTGTAAAGCTCGGCAGCCGGGAGATAAACTCGCGCGCCTATTGTTCCCGCTTCAACTTCATGGGGCAGGATCAGCAGAAAAAGGTGGAAACGCTCTCCGGGGGCGAACGCAACCGTCTGCATCTGGCCATTATGCTGAAAGAAGGGGCCAACGTGCTGCTGCTCGACGAACCCACCAACGATATCGACGTCAACACCATGCGCGCCCTGGAAGACGCCCTGGACAACTTCGCCGGCTGCGTGCTGGTGGTGAGCCACGACCGCTGGTTCCTTGACCGGGTGGCCACGCATATTCTGGCGTTTGAAGGCGACGCCAAGGTGGTAATGGTGGAAGGAAACTACTCAGAATATGAGGAAGACTATCGTAAACGATACGGTAAGCAGGCCGATCAGCCGCACCGGATGAAATACCGCAAGCTCACCCGGGCTTAAACGCAAGTCATGCGCGATATGCAGAGCCTGTTCAACAACGGGCTCTGCATATCTTTAACTCACGGCTATAAA
>JAFQMU010000174.1 GCA_017421085.1 Desulfovibrionaceae bacterium
TCCAGCAGAAGGCTGAGCGGTAAATTTCCCGGAGATGCAGCAATATTCTGGTCTTTAAGTTCAAAATCTTCTCCGCTTCATATCAGATGCAGTCCCGGCAGAACCTGTCAGGCATTTTAAATATGCCGCTGAGCCGGGGAGAAAGCCTTCTCCCCGGCCTGATTATTTCAAATATAAGGGGAGCAGCGGGTCGCCCTGCATGGCGGCTTCCACAGCGGCCCGGTCTTCAGGGGTATCCACACTGAGGGTTTTGGCCGTGGTGGGCACCATCTGCACTTTATCGCCATGCTCAAGAATGCGCATCATGTCTACCGATTCAATCACTTCCAGCGGAGTTTCCGGCAGGGCGTTATAATGCATCAGGTAATCGCGGCGGAAAGGAATAATGCACACCTGCTTTTTCATCGGCACCACATCCACGCCTTTTTTGCGGGAAGGCACCGGCTCACGCGAAAAATAAAGCGCCTCATTTTTCAGGTTGACCACAACCTTGACCTCATTGGGGTTTTCAAAATCCTTAACAGAGGGAATGTCAGCCATAAGGTTGACCACGTTGACGGATGGGTCATCCAGCATGGGGCGCACGGCCGCATCAATCATCTCCGGGGTGGTCATGGGCTCGTCTCCCTGCACCATTACCACAATATCCACCTTGCGCCCGGTTTCCGCTTCCACCTTGAGCACCGCTTCGGCGGTGCGGTCGGTGCAGCGGTTATGGGTATCGGCGGTCATGATTGCCGGGATGTTTATACTTGCTGCAAAGTCCATGATTTCCTGATCGCAGGTAGCGATATAGGTGGCGTTGAGCAGCTTGCTCATGGCCGTGCGCAGGGCCACATGCCCCAGCATCGGCATGCCCAGAATGTCGGCCAGCGGCTTGCCGGGATAACGGGAAGAACCCATCCGGGCGGGTATGATTGCAATAATATTCATAAAACACTCTCAATGTAACTGCTGAGAATTAAAGTTTCGGGTTGGTCAGGCCTCTTCCGCCGGGGCATCTTGAGGCTGACAAGCCGATGATATATCCATAAAAGCATCATCTGCCCGCCTATGCTCTGACTGCCCCCATTTGCTCCAGCCTGCTTTTGCGCCGGGCTTATTCCTTTTTAAACAGCAAATCCTGAACGCTGGAGAGCTCAGGGTTAAGCTCGCGGTGCACATCTTCAATTACCCTGAGCAGGCCCTGCCCCAGATCTATATTCAAACGGGGGATGAGTTTGTGCCCTATTTTCGGACTGAAAGAATAAGGGGTGATTTCATAATGCCCGGTGGCCTCTTTATCCAGAAACTCGAATTCAATTCCTCCTCCGAGCATTTCAGAGAGCATGCGCAGCAGATCTCCTACCTGCATGGGCTGATTGCCGGTAATAATCACATTCTGATTGGCAAATTCCGACTCCAGAATTTCCAGAGTGGCAGTAGCGGCGTCTTCCACATGCACATATTCACGCAAGGCGGTAGGGTGTCCGAAATAGCTGATTCTTTTCCGCTCCAGCGCCTCGCGCACAAAGCGGTATATGGCATTCCGGTGGTCGGAACGGGGACCGTAGAGCGAGCCGTAGCGCAAAATGGTATAGTCAAGGCCATAGGTAGCATGACAGTTTTCAATAAACAGCTCGCAGGCCTGCTTGGAACAGCGGTAAAATCCGCCGTCCTTGCTGTACACATATAGGGTTGAGGCAAATACGAAACGCTTTACTTTATGACGCACACAGGCATCAAGCACCAACGAGTTGCCCAGTACGTTCAGCTCAGTGGTGCGTACAATACTCAGATTGGCCTGCCCTATATCGGCTATTCCGGCGAAGTTATACACCACA
>JAFQMU010000175.1 GCA_017421085.1 Desulfovibrionaceae bacterium
CCAGGCTGAAGAACGGGGCATCAGACCGGAGGAAGAGCACAAGACTCTGCACGCCCTTGGTAAAATCGCCAAAAATATGTTTGAAAGCGGCAAGGCGGCGCTGGCCAGAAGAGTTGACCCCCTGAGCCTGAAAAGCGGAAAACTGTCGGACTTTGTAGATCATGAAGACCCCGATCAGGAAGCGCTGATAGTCGGCCCCAACGGCCGCAACTATGTGGCCCGGGCCGGGAAGGTAGCCCCGCTACCTTCGTTGCCCAGCCTTTACGGCACCACCGAATTTACCCGTGAAATGCGCGACACCTACACTATTCTGGTGCCGCAGATGTCGCCGGTGCACTTCCAGTTTCTGGAAGCAGGGCTGCAATGTGAAGGATATAACGTTGAGCTTCTGCCTTTCGCGAGCCCCGAAGATGTGGAAGTGGGCCTGCGCTATGTAAATAATGACGCCTGTTACCCGGCTATTGTAGTCATTGGACAGTTGATGCGGGCCGTACAGAGCGGAAAGTACGACAAAAACAAAACCGCCCTGCTGGTTTCTCAGACCGGCGGAAGCTGCCGGGCTACCAACTATGTCGGCCTTCTGCGCCGGGGCCTGAAAAAATGCGGCATGGGGCATGTTCCGGTAATCTCGTTCAATATGGTCGGGCTTGAGGAGCAGACCGGCTTTGTGGTAACAGGCAAAATGCTTCTGCGCCTGTCCAATGCGGTAATGTACGGCGACATGCTGGACAAGCTCACCCTGCGTACCCGCCCCTATGAACTGAACCCGGGCGAAACGAATGAAAAGGCCGCCAAATGGGGAAAAATCTGCTGCGACTCCATGAAGACCCTCTCCAACCGGGTGTTTAAGCAAAACATCTATAATATGGTGGAAGATTTCTCGCGCATCCCCATTTCTTCCGAGCTCAAGCCGCGGGTCGGCATGGTCGGTGAAATTCTTATCAAGTATCACCCTGATGCCAACAATCAGACCATCCAGGTTATTGAAGCCGAAGGCGGAGAGGCGGTGCCGACAGAGCTGATAAACTTTGTACTCTATTGTCTGTATGACGATTTGCCGTTCTCACATCACCTTTCCATCGGATTTTTCGATGCGTTGAAAAACTGGCTGATGATTAAATGGATTGAACATAAACGCAATATTCTGCGTAAGGCGATTGCAAAATACCCGCGTTTTGGGCATATACCCACTATTCACGAACTGGCCAGAGCCTGTGAAGAGGTCATTTCCCTGGGGCATCAGGGCGGAGAGGGCTGGCTGCTTACAGCAGAGATGCTTGAAATGCTGAAAACCGATGTGCCAAACATCCTGTGCATGCAGCCTTTTGCCTGTCTTCCCAATCACATTACCGGCAAAGGGGTTATAAGAGAGTTGACGCGCCGCTTCCCCAAAGCGAATATTGCGCCTGTAGACTACGATCCGGGCGCCTCAGAGGTCAATCAGCTGAACCGTATCAAACTGATGATGACTGTGGCCAAGCAAAACTTGCAAAGCAGCATGTCCAGGACTGGATAATGAGCGTTGTTCGCACCCGGAAGCAGGCAACGGGAAATTTTGGAGAGAATGCCGCAGCCGCTTATCTTCAGAAGCAGGGGATGAAAATCGTTTCCCGTAACTGGCGCAGCGGGCCGCATGAGCTGGACATAATATGCCTTCAAAATGACACGCTGGTTTTTGCAGAGGTAAAGACCAGAGCCGCAGGAGGCCGGGAAACTCCGGCGGAGGCGCTGCATAGGGGAAAGCGGAAAAGCCTGCTCCGCGCAGCTGGAGAATATCTTAACAAAAACAATTTATGGGAAATGCCTTGCCGTTTTGACCTGGTCAGCGTAGTTACCGGGGAAGCCGGGCAATGTCAGGTGGAACATATTGAAAATGTCTTCAACTTCGATGAAACCTCAGCCGGCAGCGGCTGGAAAGCTCTGGATTGTGGCCACACCCCTTGGCAACCCTGGTGACCTTTCACCCCGTGCAAGGCAGGTGCTTGAAGCCGCTGATTTTGTGCTGGCGGAAGATACGCGCCGGAGCGGGCTGCTGTTTGCAGAATGCGGGGTTGAGGCCAGGGGCTTTGTCAGCTTTCATGAGCATAATGAAGAAGAGCAGCTGCCCGTAATCATTTCTCAGCTGGAAGAAGGGCGCAATATTGCGCTGGTAAGCGATGCGGGGTTTCCCACCCTTTCTGATCCAGGGTTCCGGCTGATCAGGGCCCTGCGCAAAAAAAATCTGCCGGTCAGCGTGGTTCCCGGCCCATCGGCTGTTCTCACTGCGCTTGCTGCCAGCGGAATTGCCCCGCAACCATTTGTTTTTCTTGGTTTTCTGCCCCGGAAACCGGGCGATCAGGCTCGGTTGTTCGGGCAATATGCCGAAGCAGGCTGTACCCTTGTCTTTTTTGAACGGAAAGACAGA
>JAFQMU010000176.1 GCA_017421085.1 Desulfovibrionaceae bacterium
CCCGATATCATGCGCCTGAATCCGGATGAGGCGGAAAAAAAGCTTGATTACATTAACGGGGCATCGCTCCTGATTCGCCGGGAAGTATTTGAAAAAATCGGCCTGCTTCCAGAAGAATATTTCCTCTACTACGAAGACGCCGACCTGTGCACAGCGGCAAGGCGGGCCGGGTTCCGGCTGGGCTGGGCAAAGGAAAGCCTGGTTCTGCATATGGAAGGGGCTTCGCACAGCGAAGGCCGGGTTTCTGCGGGCCCGCCCCCGGCAAAACCCCGTCCGGTTGAATATTACACCATCCGCAACCGGCTCTGGTTCATCAAAAAATTTTACCCGAATAATCTGCCCGCAGCCTTGGCGGGCGCGCTGCTGTCGCTGGGCCTGCGCATCTGTCGCCGTCACGGGCAAAATCTGGGTACAGTAATTCGGGCAACCCGGGATGCCCTGCGCGGACAAATGCGGAGTTTTCATGCTGAATAGTTTTGTGGAACGTTTTTTCACCGACTTCGCCCGTATTGTCCGCATTCTCGACCGCAGAGGGAAGCTGAAGGCTGTCGGTCTGTTTTGTCTGATGGGGCTGCAAACCGCGCTGGAGCTTTTGTTTATTCTCAGCCTCACCTGGATGGGGGCGGCGCTCACCGACCCGGAAGGCCTGCGCTCTCACCTGCTGTTTAAAGGTTTTTTCTTCTGCATTCCTTCTCTTGAGCCGGTTATGCAGGACTCCCGCTATCTGCTCCTGCTTGCGGGGAGCATGGTGATTTCCATTTCCCTGCTGAAAAACGCGGTAAACTATTTTACAGCCAAATCCACGGCCCTGTTCAGCGAGCATATCTCCATCAACGTGGGCGCGGAAATCATGTCGCGTTTTCTTTACCGCGACTACACCTGGCACCTTTCCTCTGAAAGCGCATCCACCTTTCAGCGCATGATGTGGCGGGGCAATCTGGCCCACATGCTGATCAGCCTGCTGTCGATGTACGCCTCCATACTGACCGTGCTGGTGCTGTTTGTGAGCCTGGTCGGGCAGGAGCCGGCGCTCACCAGCATGGTGGTGGGCATTGTCTGCACGGTGGGATTTTTTCTCTATTCAGGCATCAGGCGCAATGTGGACCGCCAGGCCAGAAACGCTGCCGAAAGCTCTCAGGCGGAAACATCCGCCCTGATGTGCGCCACCAAGGGCATCCGCGATGTGCTGATTTACCGCCAACAGAAAATTTTTCTCCAGGCGATAGTAGAAGCCGCCAGAAAAGGGGTATGGCCCCGCACCTTCAATTCCATTGCCCCCACCATGCCCACCTGGGTGCTGGAAGCGACCGGTTTTGTGGTTGTGCTCGTATCCATAGCCTACCTGGTGTACATTGAGCAGGCCGCCATGCCGCGCATTGCAGAAGCAATGGGCCTGCTCATGCTCACGGCCTGGCGGGTGCTGCCCTATGCCAACCGGGTAGTCAGCTTTCAGGTAATGATTCGCTCTCTCCACCCCACCACGACTGCCGTACTGGAACTGCTGGAGCAACTGCGCGCCGTTCCCAGCGAGCCTCCGCCCGAACCGGC
>JAFQMU010000177.1 GCA_017421085.1 Desulfovibrionaceae bacterium
CCCCCATTGCCCTCAGTTGCAAAATCTTTCTGCGCAAAGCCTGTGGCTTTCACTTGTGAGTATCATGTATTTCTGGTATGAAACGAAGTTCGCGGCAGACGGCGGAAAAATCGCGCTCTCCCTGATGGAGCCCGAGCTGGCCTTTCTCGGCGAAACCGTTCTGGTTTCCGATGGGGCGGCGGGGGCTGCAATGGAGGCGGGCGGCCTGGCCTCAGCCCTGCCCGCAGGGGCGGCTGTGGGAAAACTGCTCGGCCTCGGGCCCGATGGACAGCTGCGCTTGGGCACGGTGGCGGGGGAAGCGCTGTTTGCTTCCGGCTCGGTTTACCCCCTGAGCAGACCAGGCTGAGCGGCTGCATTTGTTGCCTGTGGAGAAAGTGCTTTTTTTCTCAAGTCGGGGGCGGATTGCCCGGTTCACGCCCGGCGAAGGCAGCCTGCCGGTTTGAAAAGGGCGGTTTGCGGCCGCCGGGTCTGACCGCGCCTGTTTTGTTTTGTAACTTTAAAGTTTAGCTCTCTTCAGGATAATTCGATGAAAACGTTTGAACAGGTTTTGGAAGAAGTAAGAGGCAAGCGGATTCTGGTGGCCAACCGGGGCATCCCGGCCCGGCGCATCTGCCGCTCCATCCGGGAACGTTTTGACGCCATCGCGGTGATGACCGCCACCAACATCGACAAAACCTCCCCTTCCGCCTCTGCGGCGCAAGAGCTGATGCTTCTGGGAGATGAGGCCGCAGCCTATCTTGATACCGACAAAATCATCCGCCTGGCCAAACGCATGGGCATTGTGGCCATTCACCCCGGCTGGGGCTTTGCCTCCGAAGACGACAGCTTCCCGGCCAAGTGCGAAAAGGCGGGCATCATCTTTATCGGTTCCGCCGCTGAGTCGATGAAGCTGCTCGGCAACAAGGTTGAGGTGCGCAACCTCGCCCTGCGGCTGGGCATTCCGGTGGTGCCCGGCTCAGAAGGCGCGGTGGATGTGGAAGAAGCCCGCGCCGTGGCCCATAAAATCGGCTTTCCGGTCATGCTCAAGGCCGAGGGCGGCGGCGGCGGCAAGGGCATTTTTGTGGTAAATTCCGATGAGGAGCTGGAAGACGCCTTTGTCAAGGCCTCGGTCATGGCCCAGGCTTCTTTCGGCAACCCCAGACTGTTTGTGGAAAAATATCTCACCAATGTGCGCCACATTGAAATTCAGATAATCGCCGACCAGTACGGCAACATCTTCGCCTTTGACGAGCGCGACTGCACCGTGCAGCGCAACCACCAGAAGCTGATTGAAATCACCCCGTCCCCCTGGGCGGGCATGAACAACGAGCTGCGCGAACGCCTGAAGGAATATTCCCGCATGCTGGTGCGCGAGGTGGGCTACTATTCGCTGTGCACCGTGGAATTTCTGATTACCGAAGTCGGAGAACCCTACCTCATTGAAGTAAACACGCGCCTGCAGGTAGAACACGGCATTACAGAATGCCGCTACGGCATCGACCTGGTGGAAGAGCAGATTGCCGTGGCCTTCGGAGCCAGGCTGCGCTTTAACGAAACCAACACCACCCCGGTATACACCGCCATGCAGGTGCGCATCAACTGCGAAGACCCCCAGAACGGCTTCGCCCCCAACGCCGGCATCATCACCCGTTACGTTTCGGCGGGCGGCCCCGGGGTGCGCCTTGACTCAAACCTGTCGGCCGGTTATGAGTTCCCCTCCAATTACGACTCGGCGGGCTCGCTGCTCCAGGCCTACGGCCACGACTGGGAAAAGGTGATCGGCATTATGAGCCGGGCCCTGCGTGAATATTATATCGGCGGGCTCAAGACCACCATTCCGTTTTTCCGTCAGGTGCTCAAGCACCCCAAGTTCCGGGCGGCGGATTTCGACACCAATTTCATTGCCAAGCACCCGGAAATTCTGCATTACACCGACATGGAGCCGGAGGCTGAGCGTCTCTCGCGCCTGGTGGCGGAAATTTCTACCAAGGGCTACAACCCCTATGTGCAGCTCGGCGAATACCGGACTGTGGAAACCCCTAGGATGATGGCCTTCAACCCGGTGCTGCCCTCCATTCCGCGCAGCCTGCGCGACACCCCGTCGCCTTATCCGCGCGGCGACCGCGAGGCCCTGCTCGACTTTGTGCGCGACAGCGGTTATGTGCACTTCAGTGACACAACTACCCGCGACGGCACTCAGTCCAACTCAAGCAACCGCTTCCGCCTGGCTGAAGACGCCCTGATTGCGCCCTATCTCGACAACTGCAACTTCTTCTCCATTGAAAACGGCGGGGGGGCCCATTTCCATGTGGCCATGCTGGCCAATATGACCTATCCCTTTACCGAGGCGGATGAATGGAACCGGCTTGCCCCCAAAACCCTGAAGCAGATTCTGGTGCGCTCCACCAACATGCTGGGCTACAAGCCCCAGCCCAAAAACGTGATGCGCCTCACCGCAGAAATGGTGTGCGAGCACTATCAGGTGCTGCGCTGCTTTGATTTTCTCAACCATATTGAAAACATGCTCCCCTTTGCGGAGGTGGCCCTCGACAACAAAGGAGTGGTGTTTGAACCGGCTCTGTCCATCTCCTGGGCCGACGGCTTCGACGTGGCCCACTATCTGGGCGTGACCGAGTCCATCATTAATAACTGCGCCCGCCTGCTCGGCATGGATCCGCGCCGGGCCAGCCGGCACATTATTCTCGGCCTGAAAGACATGGCCGGGGTGTGCCCGCCCCGCTTCATCAGCGAGCTGGTTTCCGCCCTGCGCAAGGCCTGGCCGGAGCTGGTGCTGCATTATCACCGCCACTTTACCGACGGCCTGTTCGTGCCTGCGGTTGCCGCCGCCGCCAAAGCCGGGGCGAATATCATTGATGTGAGCATCGGCGCGGCTGTGCGCTGGTATGGGCAGGGCGACGTGCTCTCCACCGCCGCATATATGGAAGAAGAGCTGGGCCTGAAAACCAATCTGAACAAGGGCATGATTCGCGACACCAACTTTGTGCTCAAGCAGATAATGCCCTATTACGACCGCTATGTGTCGCCCTATTTCCAGGGGGTTGACTATGATGTGGTCGAGCACGGCATGCCGGGCGGGGCAACCTCGTCTTCTCAGGAAGGCGCGCTCAAGCAGGGCTACATTCATCTTTTGCCCTATATGCTGGAGTTTCTGGCTGCCACCCGCAAAATTGTGCGCTATCACGACGTGACCCCCGGCTCGCAGATTACCTGGAACACAGCCTTCCTGGCCGTTACCGGGGCCTACAAACGGGGCGGCGATGAAGAAGTGGAGTTTCTGCTTGAGGTGCTCAAGCATGTGAGCAGCCGCTCGGAAGAGGAAATTGCCCCCGACATGAAACTGGCCCGTCTGGAAATTTACCGCGACTGCAACAACGCCTTCAAAGATTTGCTGCTGGGCAAGTTCGGGCGCCTGCCGCTGGGCTTCCCGCCCGACTGGGTCTATCAGAGCGCCTTTGGGGCCGACTACCGCAACGCCATCCGCGACCGCACCGAGGCCTCGCCGCTGAAATCTCTGATTGACGTGGATATTGAAGCCGAGCGCAAGGCCCTGGCCGAGCTGATTAACCGCGAACCGAGCGAAGAGGAAATGATTATGTACCTCAATCACCCGGGCGATGCGGTCAATACCATTAAGTTCAGGTCAAAATTCGGCGATGCCAACAAGCTGCCCCTCGACGTGTGGTTTGAGGGGATGAAGCCCGGCGATGAAGTGCAGTTTTTCGACTCCAACGGCAAACCTCACCAGATGACCCTGGTTTCCATTTCCCCGATTCAGGAGTCAGGGGCCTGCATTGTGCGCTATGTGCTCGACTCTGAGCTGATGAGCTATGAAGTGCAGATGAGCGCGCCCACGGCCGCCGCCCGCAAGGGCGCGCCCCGGGCTGACCCGACCAACCCCTGGCAGGTGGGGGCCCCCAGCGCCGGAGACCTGTGGATTATGTATGTCCACCCCGGCGATATCGTCAAAAAGGGCGATGAGCTGTTCAACGTGTCAATCATGAAGCAGGAAAAATCGGTGCTCGCGCCGGTGGACGGCATAGTCAAGCGGGTGCTGAAATCGGCCGATTACCGCGGCAACCGGAAAATGGTGCCGGTAAAAGAGGGCGAGCTGCTGGTAGAGCTGGGCCCGGTGCCGCTCACCTGCTCCAACCCTGCCTGCGGAAAACCCGTGACTGTGGAAAATGCTGTCTTCTGCCCCCATTGCGGCAGCAAAATTGCATAGAAATTTGATGTAACGCCCGGCAAACTTTATCACATTGATTTCAGGAGGATCCATGCCCAAGACCGCTGAGAAAAACACCCAGGCAAATGCCCCTGCCGAGCAGGAAAAAATCCACAATTCCCAGAACCAGAAGCTGGACCCGCAGGAGCTGATGAAAAAACTGGTGCTCAACGGCGCCGAAATTGCGGCCATAGGCGTGGAAGCTGAGCTTCTGGTCGGCGGAAAAAACTACAATACGGCCATTATCGACCAGGTGCCGGGGGTGAAAATTCCCCAGTTCCGGGCCATCTCCGCCACTGCGTTTCACAAAGTGCTCGATGAAAACAAGGTCAACGCCTCCCTGATTCGCCGGGTGGTGGACAGGGAATACGGCAAAATTGACTGGAATGACCCTGAAATCAACCGTGACCCTGAGTTTTTGCAGAAGTTTGTGCGCGCCCTTGCCAAGTCGATTCGTGAGGAAGTTCATGCCGATAAAAGCGAAGCCGCCACCCGGCTGCGTTCGTTCGTCAACCATGTGGTGGAGGGCTTTGCCACCTCCCCGGAAGGCATTGACCAGCTCAGACAGCGTTCGGTGCTGGTGCAGGCGGCCATTCTGTCCGTTGACCTGCCCAAAGAGGTTCGCGATGAAGTAATGGAAGCCTACCGCGCTATCTGCCGCGAAGCGGGTGAAGAAAACGCCCCCGTGGCCGTGCGTTCGTCGGCCGCCGGGGAAGACTCGCGCAAAAAGGCCTTTGCCGGCTTGCAGGACACCTACCTGAACATTGTGGGTGAAGAAGATGTGGCCCTTGCCTATCACTGGGACTGCGCCTCGGCCTACAACCTGCGCAGCATGACCTACCGCCGCGAGGCCATTCTCGACGCCACGGCCAGGGCCGAAGAGCTGGGCGACGACTCCATTGCCGAACAGGCCAAGCATGAATGGGCCATTGAAAACACCTCGCTTTCCGTGTGCATCATGCGGATGATCAACCCTCTGATGTCAGGCACCGCCTTTTCCGCCGACACCGCCACCGGCTGCCGGGGCACAAAGCGCAATGAACTGGTGTCCATTGACGTGAGCTACGGGCTTGGCGAGGCCATTGTGGGCGGTATGGTCACCCCCGATAAATATTACGTCTTCCAGCGCGATGACGGTAAGGAAGTGGTCATCCGTCAGATGGGGGTGAAAGACAAGAAAATCATTTACGACAGCAAGGGCGGCACCAAGGTTGTGCCTGTGCAGGAAAGCGAAATTTACCGCTGGGCTATTCCGGTGGGGCAGGCTGAGCGCATTGCCCGCGGGGTGCGCGCCATCAGCAAAACCTACGGCTCCATTATTATGGATACCGAATTCTGCATCGACAAGGACGGCGAGCTCTGGTTTGTGCAGGCCCGCCCTGAAACCCGCTGGAATGAAGAGCTGGAAGAATATCCCGACGTAATCTTCATGCGCCGCAAGGAAGTTGACCCTATTTACGCCTCCACTGCCGAAGTGGTGCTGCGGGGCAACGGCGCTTCCCGCGGGGCCGGGCAGGGTACTGTGCGCTTTTTGCGCTCCGCCCTTGAGCTGAATAAAATCAGGAAGGGCGACATTCTGGCCGCAGAGCGCACCGACCCCGACATGGTGCCCGGCATGCGGGTGGCATCAGCCATTCTGGCCGATGTGGGCGGCGACACCAGCCATGCCGCCATTACCTCGCGCGAGCTGGGCATTCCGGCGGTTATCGGCATCCAGAATCTCTCGGTAATTCAGGGGCTGGACGGCAGCGAAGTTACGGTGGACGGCACCACCGGCAGCGTTTACCGCGGTTTGCTCCCCCTCTACGAAGTGGGCGGCGAAATGGATCTGACCAAACTGCCCCCCACCAAAACCCGGGTAGGTCTGGTGCTGGCCGATGTGAACCAGGCCATGTTCCTTTCCCGCCTGCGCCGCATTCCCGACTTTGAAGTGGGACTGCTGCGCGCCGAATTCATGCTGGGCAATGTGGGCGTGCACCCGCAGGCCCTGGAGGCCTACGACAAGGGCGAACTCGATGCCAGAGTGGAAGAGGCCCTTGACCTGCTTGAGCAGAAGCTCTCCAAAATCCTGCGCAATCAGCTTGCCGCCGGGCTCATTCACACTGATATGAAGGTGCGCGAATATGTGGGGGCAATTACCGGTCTGGCCGATGAAATCCGCGAGCTGGGGTCGCGCAGCAACCTGCGCGGCACCGATGAGGTGCTGGCCCTGCACCGCCAGATGCGCGAGCTGGAAAACCGCCTCGATGAATATGAAGACAACGCGGCCAAGCACATTGACATTCTCAAGACCTCGCCCTTCCTGCGCGAGCACATCATTGCCATCATGGGCTTCGGCGAGGAGCTCAGCTCGCTGGTCGGCGCCGACCCGGAAGTAAAACGCCGCCGCAAGGAAATCATGGCCGAGGTGGAAAATATTTACAGGCGCGCCGTGGAAATGCCGGTGGTGAAGGAGGAGCTCGACGCCATCGAGGCCCTGCGCGAAGAAGTGGCCCTGCGCACCGGCCTGGCCAAAGACATGCACAACGTGCGCAGCATTCCTGAGCGCATCCGTGAGGTTCTGCGCACCTGCGGGGCCCAGAGCGGGCGCGATCACTATGTGCAGACCCTGGCCCAGGGGCTGGCCCTGTTCGCCATGGCCTTCTACGGCAGGGAAATCATCTACCGCACCACCGACTTCAAATCCAACGAATACCGCAACCTCATCGGCGGCAGCCTGTTTGAGGCGGAAGAAGACAACCCCATGCTCGGCTACCGCGGCGTGGCCCGCAATATCCACGACTGGGAAATCGAGGCCTTCAAGCTGGCCCGCAACGTTTACGGCGGCTCAAACCTGCAGCTCATGCTTCCCTTTGTGCGCACCCTTGAGCAGGCCCGCACCATGCGCCGCTACCTTGAGCAGGTGCATCACCTGAAGAGCGGCGAAGACGGGCTCAAAATCATTCTGATGTCTGAAATTCCGGCCAACGCCATTCTGGCCAAGGAATTCATTCAGGAGTTCGACGGCTTCTCCATCGGCTCTAACGACATGACCCAGATGGTGCTCGCCACCGACCGCGACAACGCCTCCCTGGCCCATATCTATGATGAAATCGACCCGGCTGTGGTCTGGGCCATTCTGGTCACCATTTTCACCGGGCAGCGTTACGGCAAGAAGGTGGGCTTCTGCGGGCAGGGCGTGTCCAACAACCGCATTCTGCGCGGGGTGGTGAGCATTGCCGGCATTGCCGCGGCCTCGGTTGTTCCCGACACCTACTACCAGACCAAGCTCGACATCGCTCAGGTGGAAGCCGAAAATATTCCCACCTGCGAGCTCGGGCAGTGGATAAGCAGCCAGCTGCTCAGCCGCCTCGGCGAACTGCTTGAAAGCAGGGGCTATGGGCACATCCATCGCAAATATAAAAATGCGGCGGAAATTATGGACTGGTACGAAGGCGAAATGGCCCGCTTCTCCGAACAGCTGCGCGAAAGCCTTGATACGCCCAAGGAAGACTTCTACAGACAGGAGCTTGAACAGTTCCGCTCCACTTTCCACAAGCCGGTGATTTA
>JAFQMU010000178.1 GCA_017421085.1 Desulfovibrionaceae bacterium
ACCGTAGTCGCCGTAATAATCCATCAGTTTTTTTGCATCATCCTGCATCATAGTCAGGTTGAAATATTCGCCATCGCGGGCCAGGTCATCAAGCTCGGTTACCAGGGCCAGGCTCTCCTGCGGCTCTATCAAGTCGCCTTCAAAGGTCACTTCGCCCAGCTTGTAGCGGGGGCCTTCGCGCACAAGGAAAGTAACAATAATTCCATCTTCTTCATAGACAACGTCAGGGGAGCTTACTGCAACACGCAAAAAGCCGTGGTCCAGGTAGTAGGCCTGTATGGCGGCAGTGTCGCGGTCGCGGTATTCTTCGCGCAGCACGCCCGTTCCGGTAAACCAGGAGAGCAGACCGCGTTCCTGCAAGGCCAGCTCATCTTTAAGTTCTGACTCGGAAATCTGTTCCGCGCCCTCAATTCTTACTTCCTTGATATAGAGCTCGTTGCCCTCTTCAATCTCTATCACCAGGCTGGCGGAAGGGCCGCTGCCTTGAACTCTGTGTGAAATTTTGGCTTGATAAAAACCTTCTTCCCGGTAAAGTTCGGTAATTTTCTGCAGATCCTGCACCAGCACCTTGTCGTTAAGAATCGAACCCGCTCTGGTGCTCATGGTTTCCAGAATGTCATCGCTGTCGAGTTCGTTGTTGCCTTCAACAATAATATTCTCGATGCGCGGCTTTTCAGAAATATCATAAACCAGCACCAGACCTGCCGGGCGTTGCTCCAGATTGGCCCGCACATCATCAAAATAGCCAAGATCCCAGATGCGGCGCACTTCCTGGTCAATAGCGTTGGCGTCCACCGGGTCTCCCTTGCGCACAGTAAGGCGGGTGATGACAATATCAGGGTCAAGCACATTCAGGCCGCGCACTTCCACATCATGCAATACCTGACGGTTGGCAACGCTGTTGAAGATGCGCCCGGCCAGTTCATCTACAGCCGGAGCTATGCCCAGGGAACCTTCCTGGTCAATGTACACGGGTTGTGGGGAAGAATCGCCGGAAACCCGGAGAATGCGCGCATCTATCGAAACATCATCCCCAAGCTGGTTAAGAGTGCCGTAAACAATATGAGAGGCGCGCACCGCCTGTCCAAACCGGCGCATATTGGCGATGTCTCCCACGTTGATGTTATGCTGGGAAATAATCTGCTTTACCTGGGCCGGATCGGGAACTGGAATACCTCTGGCCGCCAGCCGGGTTGCCAGCATGGTGGGCAGTTCTTCTCCCGCTGCCTGCGCTTCCTGATCGCCATGAACCTCAAACGGCAGAATCACCACGGCGGAGCGGGGGGCATTTCCCTGCTGGGCGTCGGCAATGGAAGAAAAGGCCACAGTGCAAATAGCAATAATGGCCAATGAAGAGGCAAATTTAAATATTCTGAGCATATAGAACTCCCGACCTCAATTCGCGTCTGGTTTGCATTAACCTGGCAAGCTCAAGATTATGGGTTACCATAATGATGCTCATGCCGATATCCAGATTCAGCTTAAGCAGTGTTTCCGTTATACTGGCCCCGGTTTTCTCGTCAAGGTTGCCGGTGGGCTCATCGGCAAGCAAGACACTGGGGCCGAGCAAAATTGCTCTGGCAATGGCTGCGCGCTGCCTTTCACCTCCGGAAAGGGTGGTGACCCTGTGAGCCGTTCTGTGTTCGAGCCCTACTGTTTTCAGCGCTTCCGCCGCCATATCCCTGCACTGGCTGCGGGGCAGCCCCGCAATTATTCCCGGCATTTCCACATTTTCAAGAGTGGAAAATTCCGGCAGCAGGTGGTGAAACTGAAATACAAAACCAATGGTTCTGTTTCTCAGAGATGCCTTTTCCGCCGGGGAAAGCAGAGCCAGATTTTGTCCATTTAAAAATATTTTCCCCTGGGAGGGGCTGTCCAGCATTCCAAGCAGGTGAAGCAAAGTAGTTTTGCCCGATCCTGATGAGCCGAGAATCGCAAGAGTTTCGCCTTGCTTTACATTCAGGTTGACATCGGTGAGCACCTGCACTCTGCCCGCCGGGGCATCGAAATATTTGGACACCCCGTTTACCTGGTATACATAACCGCTTTGGCAGGATAGTGCAACAGAAGAATTGTTATCTGTCATTCGTAGCGTAAAGCCTCGGCAAGCTCAAGCCCGGATGCCTTCCAGGCAGGATAAATGGTTGCAAGAAAACAGATAAGCATGGCTCCTGCCGCAATAATAATCAAATCGGGCGTGTAAAGCAGCATGGGCACCGTATCCATGGGGTATACCTGTTCCGGCAAATCGATAAACTGATAATGCTTGAGCAGAAAACTTAAAGTGAGTCCGATTATAAAACCCAGAACGGTACCTACCCCGCCGATAATCATGCCTTGGGCCATGAATATCTGGCGGATATGCCGCCGGGTAGCCCCCATTGACATTAATATTGCAATATCTTTGGTTTTTTCCATTACAAGCATAATCAGGGTGGTGACAATGGAAAACGAGGCCACGAGCACAATAAGGGCCAGCACCACAAACATGGCGATTTTCTCAAGCTTGAGTGCGGCAAACAGGTTGACGTTCATTTCCATCCAGCTACGGGCGTACAGCGACTGAGTGGCCTGAGGATTATATTCATGCAGGTGGCTGATAACTTCGTTCATTACCTTGTCGGCAGCGTAGACATCTTCAACCGTGAGCTCAAGGCCGCTGACCATGTTTGCGGGAAGACCCAGCAGATCCCGGGCGGCATCAAGCCCGATGAAGCCGAGAGAAGAGTCAAACTCAAACATCCCGGTGCGGAACGTTCCCACCACCTTAAACGGACGGATGGCCGGCTGAAAACCGGAAGCTGTTTTTTCGCCCGAGGAAGAGAGCATGTTTACCCGTGAGCCTGAGCGCAAATTCAACTTTTTGGCCAGCTCTTCGCCCACAATTATACCGGGCGTTGAGCCCTCCTGACTGTTGAGGGCAAGCAGGGCTTCATCGTCTGCGTTGGCAAGCACCCCCAGTACCTTTTTGGCGCTGGTCGGGTCGATTCCGCGTAAGACCAAGCCCTTGGCGCCGGCCGGGGTGGAAATCATCACCTCAGAATAGATAAAAGGCGTAGCTGCCTCCACTCCGGGCACCGTTTCAGACTCAGCCACCAGAGCATTGGGATTGAAAACCGCCCCATGCAGGGAGGTGATGATGCCATGCGCATTCACACCCAGAATTTTGTCACGCAATTCCTGGGTGAACCCATTCATTATCCCCATGGCTACAATCAGGGCGCCCACGCCAAGGGCCACCCCCAGCATGGAAATAACTGATATCAGCGAAATAAATGTCTGCTTGCGCGCCGACAGCAGATAGCGTGCGGCGACAAAAAGTACAAATCGCATTTACTGTTCCGCTTTCAGCAGCGGGAACATGATTACCTCTCTGATTGAGGCGGAATCGGTCATCAGCATCACCAGGCGGTCAATGCCGATCCCTTCGCCGGCAGCTGGAGGCATACCGTATTCCAGGGCCCGCAGGAAATCTTCATCCATGTTGTGGGTTTCTTCTTCGCCAGCGGCTTTTTCCAGCATCTGGGCTTCCAAGCGGCCGCGCTGATCCATGGGGTCGTTCAGCTCAGAGAAAGCGTTTGCCAGCTCCCGTCCGGTGATGAACAGCTCAAAGCGGTCGGTAATATCCGGGTTATCGTCATTGCGCCGGGCCAGGGGCGAAATATCTGTGGGGTAGTGGTAAATGAAGTGAGGCTGAATTAGTTTGCCTTCAACATCAAGGTCAAACAGCTTGGCCTGCAGCTTGCCCAGAGGATCGCCGGGCAGGCTTTTTTCTCCGCGCGCTTCCAGGTGAGCGTTCAGCTTGTCATAATCCATGAAGAAAGCCGGGTCATGACCGCCGATTTTTTCAAGAGCCTCATGGAAGGAGAGCTTGTTCCACGGAGGGGTCAGATCAATGCTTTCGCCCTGATAGGGAATGACCGTGCTGCCGCAAACTTTATTGGCGATGCGGGCGAACAGGCGTTCGGTCAGGTCCATCAGGTCCTTATAGGTGGCGTAGCACCAGTAAAATTCGCACATGCTGAATTCAGGGTTGTGCTGGGTGCTTATCCCTTCATTGCGGAAGTTGCGGTTGAGTTCAAAGACTTTATCGAAGCCGCCCACCAGAATGCGCTTGAGGTAAAGCTCCGGAGCGATGCGCATGTAAAGCTCCATATCCAGAGCGGCATGATGGGTGATGAACGGCTTGGCCGCGGCGCCGCCGGCAATCGGGTGGAGCATGGGAGTTTCTACTTCCAGGAAGCCTTCTTCTTCCATGAAATGGCGGAATTCACGCACAATCAGGGAGCGCTTGCGGAAAATTTCGCGGGTGCGTTCGGAAACAATCATATCAACATAACGTTGCCGGTAGCGGATTTCCACATCCTTAAGCCCGTGATATTTTTCAGGCAGAGGGCGGATGGAACGGGTGAGCAGAATCACTTGGCTGCAATTAAGGGTAAGCTCACCGGTATTGGTTTTAAACAGCTTGCCGCTTATGCCTACGATATCGCCAATATTGAGTTTTTTAAACAGACTGTAAGCTTCTTCACCCAAATCTTCACGCGAGGCGTAACATTGCAGCTGACCGGTCTGATCCTGCACATGGAAGAAGGTCACCTTTCCGAAAGAGCGCATAGACATGATGCGCCCGGCTGAAGTTTGCGTTTCAATATTTTCCAGCTCTTCAGCGGAGAGTTTTTCCTTATCGGCAATTTGAGAGAGGCTGAGCGGTTTTTCAAACCCATTGGGATAAAGGGGCACCCCGGCATCAAGTATTTCGCAGGATTTTACCACGCGTGCCTTGATGACTTCATTCAGATCATCGGTTTTTGCCATCTGCTCCAGCATGGGCATGAAATAGGAAACATGGTCAGACTTGCTGGCCAACTTGACTACGGGCTTCTTGTTCTTGTTTTCGTTGCTCAAGGTAATCTCCGCAATTTATTGATATTTAAAGCAGAAAATGTCAGTTGAACAGTAATATCAACTGTTTAGAATTAGTCCAAACTGCTTTCGCGGTCAAGCATTTTATCAGTGATGGAGGCGGGCGCCGCATTTTCACCTTCCAGAGACGCTGCCTGCAAAAGACTGACAAAATTTGAAATGTTTTCCGGCTCTTCCTGTTCATACCACAGGTAAAAGGGCTCTTCAGGGGCAAGCCCCCCGGGCAGGCCGATAATGGAAAGGCTGTGGATGTCGGCCAGACGAATGCTTTCTTCCCGGTCAAAAAACAGAGTCTTTCCGGCCTGATAGGCAAGGCAGGAGTAGCCGCCTTCAATCAGGGTGCGCACTGTGTTCAGGCCAATGGCCGGCAGGTCCATGCGTTCATCCTGCCCTGGTTTGGCTATTTTAAGAGCCACGGCGCCTTTGCCTCCAAGTTCTGCCCCTCGGCGCAGGGCGGCATCGGTGCCTTCCAGACATTCCACCGCCATAATCATTTTTTCGCGCACTGCAATGCACTGCCCGATATCAAGTTTGCCAACCGCCTGTAGTCTGGGCCAGCCGAATAGAATATTTTCCCAGTCTTCTGAACCCGGCTTGCGTATGGTTTGAGGACCCAGAGGGCCGGGCAGGCCGGGGATCAGCGCCGCCGCCTGAATGACACGCATGTTCCTGCGCTCAACTTCAGCGGCTATGGCCCGGAGCAGAGCGTCATCTCCCCGGCCGCGCAGAGAAAGAATAATTTTCAGCGCCAGGAAATCAGGGCGGATTGAGAGCGCTCTTGGTTTGTTGATTGCGCCCGCAAAGCAAACGTGACTGACCCGGTGCTTATGAAAAAATTTGAGCACATGTCCGAATTGGCCGAGGTGAAACAGCGCAAAGGCCGCGGCATGCTCGGAAAGCTGGGGGGAAGTATGCCCGTGAAAGCCGCAGATAACCGCCTTCAACCCCTGACGGGCGGCGGCCTGCGCCGTAAGACGGGGAAACTGTCCGCTGCCCGCAACAATACCGATGATACTGCCCGGAGGGGTGAGAGATTGAGAAGGCAGAGTCTCAGTCATGGAAATATATTTCAGTCATCAGAACGGGCCGCAGGCATAATTCCGCGTTCCGAACTGCGGATGAAGCTGATTAACTCCAACACTTCCCCAACGTTATGGAATTTGTTTTCCAGCTCGTCCAAGGCTTGCTGACGGGGCTGTCCGTCCAGCCAGATTGTGCGGAAGGCCTGCTTAAGGGCGGCGATGGTTTCATTGCCGACCTTCATGCGTCTGAGACCCACCAGATTAGGCCCATGCACTCCTCCATCGCGGTTTCCAATACAGAGCATATAGGGCGGCAGATCCTGAGATATGCCGCTCATTGCTCCGAGAAAAGCGTTTTTCCCAACCCGGCAGAACTGGTGCACAGCTGAAAGACCGCCCATAATCACCCCATCGGCCAGGTGCACATGTCCGGCCAGGGTCGCGCCGTTGGACATAACAATAAAGTTATCCACCATACAGTCGTGAGCTACATGGGTGTAGGCCATGAGCAGATTGTTGTTGCCGATGCGGGTCAGTCCTCCCCCCCCTTCCGTGCCGCGGGAGAGAGTGGCGAATTCGCGGATGGTGTTGTTGTCGCCGATTTCCAGCCAGGATTCTTCGCCGTGAAACTTAAGATCCTGCGGTTCTCCCCCTACGCTTGCATATGAGTGGATATGATTGTTTTTTCCGATTCTGGTAAAGCGTTTAATTGAGGCGAATGCATCGATTACGGAACCTTCTCCGATATATACATTATCATCAATCACTGCACAGGGGCCGATTTTTACATTGTCGGCAATTTCTGCGCCGGGAGCAATAATTGCCGTGGGATGAATTTCAGCAGGCATTATGCATTCTCCTTTTCAATTATCGCGGCGCTCAGCTCCGCTTCAGCAACAAGCCTGCCATCAACATAAGCCTTAGTTTCCATTTTATGCAGATTCATCCTGCTTCTGAGCAGGGTGCACTCAATGTCCAGGCGGTCGCCGGGGATAACCTGACTGCGGAAACGCACTTTGTCCAGCCCTGTAAACAGGAGCAGGCGTTCCCTGTCCTGCTCCATGGCCGTTATCATCATCACTCCGCCGGCCTGGGCCATGGCTTCCATAATCAGCACGCCCGGCATGATCGGATTTTCCGGGAAATGCCCGGGGAAGAAGTTCTCGTTCACCGTAACATTTTTATATGCTTTGATTGTTTTTCCAGGCACGCATTCCACAACCCGGTCAATCAGCAGAAAGGGATAGCGGTGGGGCAGATATTTCAAAATCTCATTGATATTGAAGGCAAAAGTCGCTTCGCTCATAGTTTGTCCTTGGTTTGGGAGGGTTATGGAGATTTTGCGCTGTTCTGTCCGTGTTATTCTTCTTTTGAGGCGAGGGCTTCCAGAGCCTTTTCCAGCTTTCTGATACGGCTGTGCAGTTCAGGCAGCCTGGGGATAAGAACTGAAGAGCGTAAAAATTCGCTGCGCGGCATTGAAGGGCTGCCTCCAAGCACTTCCCCGTCGTTCACATTGCGGGCCAGGCCTGACTGGGGGCCGATAACCGCGCCGCTGCCTACTTTCAGATGGCCGGAAAGGCCGGCCTGCCCTGCCAGAATAACCCTGTCGCCCAGACGGGTGCTGCCTGATATGCCCGACTGTCCGGCCAGCAGGCAGAATTTGCCAATACGTACGTTGTGTCCTATCTGGACAAGGTTATCCAGCTTGCTGCCGTCGCCGATGACAGTTGACCCCAGGGCTGCCCGGTCAACAGTGGTGTTCGCCCCGATTTCAACATTTTCCCCCAGGCTGACCGTTCCGATTTGCGGAATTTTTTCAATTCCCTTCTCACCCGGAACAAAACCGAATCCATCGGAACCGAGCACTGCGCCCGGCTGAATGATAGTTCCTCTGCCGAGCTTTGTGCCGGCCATCAGCACTGCATTGGGGTAGATGAGACAGCCGGGCCCGAGCGCGCAATCTTCACCTATATAGCAGCCGGGGAAGATAATGCTGCCTGCTCCCACTGTTGTGCGGGGTCCGATGAAGGCGAAGGGATAAACCGTTACTCCTTCCTCAAGGCGGGCATCAGGGTGGATGAAAGCCAGCGGGCTTTGCCCGCTGAATTCGCCCTGAGGTTTTGCAAACAGGTGAAGAACTCTGGCAAATGCTAGATAGGAATTATCTGCAAGCAGAGCGTTTTTTACGCGCCCTGCCTGCTTTGGCTCGACAATTACGGCCCCCGCCCGGGTGGTATCGAGCTGGGGCGCATATTTGGGGTTTGACAGAAAAGACAGCTCATTCGGGCCTGCATCTTCCAGGGTGTTGACCCCGTAAATCGGCAGTGAGCCGTCAGCCTCATCGCCGAGCTTCAGACCCAGTCTCTCCGCAATTTCAGCAAGAGTATAACTACGTTGCACAGCTTAGACCTATTTCTTGTTGGCGCGGGCAGCGGCGGAATCCCAAACCCGGTTGACTTCTTTGAGCAAATCTGCGGTAACGTCCATGCTTTCGGAAGAATAGAGCACCCCGGCCTGACCGCTGTCCATAATCAGGTCGTATCCGTGCTGTTCGGCATATTCTTTTGCGGCAATAATCACTGCGGCGAGTATTTCATTGCGGATGACGGTCTCTGCATCGCGCACCTTGCTGTTGAAGGCGCGGGTTCTGTCATTGTGATCGCGCATCATCTGCACCAGCTGGGCCCGCTTTGTCTGCTTGGCTTCTGCTGAAAGCGCCGATGCCTGATTTTTCATTTCATCAGTAAGTTTTTCAATGTCCTTCCCCAGTTTTTCCAGCTGGTCGCGCTCGGCGGAAAAGGTTTCCGTAAGTTTTTTTTCAGCTTCCTTGTTGGCTTTGCTTTCAGTTACAACCTTTTGCAGGTTGGCAATGCCTATTTTGATTTCGGCCGCCTGGGCCTGGGTTCCAAAGCTGAACAGAAGAATCAGACAAAGGGCGAGAACACCTGAAATAGCCTTATACATTGATTGCTCCTTCCATGAGAAGAAAATTAAAAGATCAGCTTTACAGCAAAACTGCCAAAAGGAAACATTTTTCTGCCCGACAGCTTGTCGGGCAGGTAACGTCCCCAAGTATATTGTTTTGAATAGCACGATAAATATAAAGCCACAAGCACAACTTATTATCAGGCGCGCTTTTTGCCGTTCTGTCGGCTGAATGTCAGGCTGCTAGTCTTCCTTACATACGTCAATCCATTTTTTTGCCTGGGCGCAGATGAACAATTCGTTCGGGGTAAGCTCAATCAGCGAGTTTGAGCTGCCGCAGGCAGGAAAAACGCTGTCAAAGCGTTGCAGGGAAACATCCAGATAAACGGCTATGCGCTCTGATTTCAGGGCAAAAGGACAGACGCCGCCTACAGCATGCCCGGTAATGCTCAGGGTTTCTGCCGGAGGCAGCATGCGGGCTTTGAACCCAAATAATTTTTTAAACTTTGAGCTGTCTATCCGGCTGTCGCCGGATGCGACAATCAGCACGCACAGCGGCTTGTTTTCCGTTGCAGCAACAGCATCCTGCCTGGAGGCTGACAGGGGCGGGCCGCTGAAGGCAATGGTTTTGGCTATTTTTGCCGGAAGCACTCCCAGCGCCAGGGCCGCGAGCTCTACCGTGGCGGAGGATGCTTCCAGTTCAACCACGTCTTTTCCCCGGTTCCATTTATCCAGATACGCTTTTACTTCCAGAACGCTCATATTTTTGCCTGCGACTGTAATTCAGCCGATGATGATGTATGAACCGTAACTGTTGTGCTGCGGTTTTCTGTCGTTTAGCGCAGCAGTGCTGGAGCATTGTCTGAAAACAGGATAAAGTCGCCTGATTACACCTTCAGGGGTTGGGTCTGTTTAATGCTCATTGGGAGGATTTTATATGGTAAAGTCAATTTTGGCAATCAGCGCCGGGGCAAGCCTGGGGGCATTGCTGCGCTGGGGGCTGGGGCATTTGCTGAATGAGGCCTTTCCGCCGCTGTTTTGGGGTACCTTGGCGGCAAATCTTCTGGGGGGCTATCTGATGGGGGCAGCTGTCTGCTTCTTTTCCGGCAACCCGCATGTTTCTCCGGAGTTAAGATTATTTGCAATTACAGGTTTTCTGGGGGCCCTGACCACTTTTTCCAGTTTTTCCGCCGAGGTGAGCGGCTTTATTTGCGGAGGAAGGATCGGCCTGGCCTGCGGAACAATCGGGCTTCATGTAATTGGTTCTTTGCTTATGACTTTTTTGGGCATGGCCAGCTTCAGGCTGCTTTTCAGATAGGTACTTAATTTCAGCTACGTTTAAGAAATGCGATTTTTGCGGCTGCCTGAAGGGAGGCGGGCCGGAAAAGGGAGCTCTGAAATAAAAGAGCCCGGCTATCCTGCGGGATAGCCGGGCTGTCGAAGTTCAGAGCATGCTGCGCTCAGGCCCATTCATTAAAGATTGAACCGAGCATTTCATCCGCAGTGCGGATGGAAGCAAGGTTGGCGAGGTAAGCCTTTTCAACGGAAATCATATTGGTAAATTCGCGGGCTATATCAGTGTTGCTGCTTTCTACCCAGCCCATGCGCTGTTTGACCCGCCCGTCTTCTTCAATAAACAGGGGGTGTTCAATGAAGGCGCCGGGTTTTGCGTCTTTGGTAATTTCAGAAATGCGGACGCCCTGATCTCGCGGACCGGTTTCAAAACGGGTAACGCCGGCCTTGAACCCGTTGGTGTTGACATTGGCCAGATTGTTGGCTGTCACCTGCAGGCTGGGGGCCAGGGAATAAAGAGCGCTCATGCTTGGACTGGATTGTATGCGCATAAATACCTCGCTGGTCATTTATATAACGAACTCTCTGATTTGTCGATTGCAAAATAACTCATTTTGCAAATTGTTGCATATCGGAGTATGGTCATTGCTTTTTCAGTTTTATGTGTTAATCTATTTAAATTATCATGTTTAATTTGTTCCAAAATTAAATGTTTGTAATCTGAGGCGCTTAATGAAATATGTATATCTGGATAATAACGCAACTACTCAGCTTGCTCCGGAGGTGCTTGAAGTCATGCTTCCCTATTTGGGAGAGGAATATGGCAACCCTTCCGGGCGTTACGCTTTGGGAGTGCAGGCCAGGCGGGCTGTTGCCCATGCCCGCGAGCAGGTAGCCGGGTTGCTGGGAGCGGAACCTGATGAAATTGTTTTTACCTCCGGCGGCACAGAAAGCGATAATGCCGCTATTTATTCCGCTTTGCAAAACCGCCCGCAAGGGCGGCTGGTCGCCACTCGGGTTGAGCATTCAGCAGTGCTGAGCAATGTTCTGGAACATGAGCGCCGGGGCGGGGCGGTCAGCTGGCTGGAGGTTGACGGCGCCGGGCGTATGAATCCGGATGATGCAGCGCGGGAATTTTCTCCAGACACTGCTTTGATTTCCATAATGTATGCCAATAATGAAACAGGAACAATTTTTCCCATCCGGCGGCTTGCGGAGCTGGCGGCTGAGCGAGGCATTCATCTGCTTTGCGATGCGGTTCAGGCTGTGGGAAAAGTTGCTATAGATCTGAAAGAAATTCCCCTGACCTATCTCGCTTTGTCGGGGCATAAGCTGCATGGTCCCAAAGGGGTTGGGGCGCTCTATGTACGTCGTAAAACTCCTTTCGCACCCTTTCTTATGGGCGGCGGGCAGGAAAATGGACGCCGCTCCGGAACTGAAAATGTGCCGGGTATTGTAGGGTTGGGCAAGGCCTGCGAGCTGGCCCATCTTCAGTTTCATGATATGGACAGACTCGCTCGGCTGCGGGACAGGCTGGAGCGCGGTATTCTTGAGCTGGCCCCGGATACGTTGATTAACGGTGATGTTGAGAATCGCCTGCCCGGAACCTGCAATGTCGCCTTCAGGCAAATTAAAAGTGACGAGCTTCTGCTTTTGTTGAACCGGGTGGGGATTATGGCTGGAGCGGGTTCTGCTTGCAGCTCAGGCTCGCATGAAGCTTCGCATGTGCTGCGGGCCATGGGTGTGCCGGACAGCCATATTTACGGAGCTGTGCGTTTCTCTCTTTCCAGATATAATGATGAGTCTGATGTAGACTGCGTGCTGCGCGAGCTGCCCCCTGTTCTCAAACAGCTGCGCCGGGGCGCTCAATCGGGCGTTAGTTTCTGATGCAGGCTTTAGCTGGCTTCAGCCTGTAATCTTAAATTAAGTGTGGGGGCTGAGCGCGACTCAACAGCTGATTCTCTCTGGCTGCTGTGCTTTGCCGGATTCATAATGCAACTTTTTGATGGAGCATTGTCGTGTTGCCAAAATAAATGACGCAGGACGGATGGAATTGCGTTTGCCTCTTGTCATGCCCGAAAAAATTTTCTAAACTTTTCTTTTCAATTTATATCCCGTTGAGGCCAGCATGAATAAAACCAGTTATCTTAAGCACAATATGCCAGTCTTGGAAGAAGTTGTAGATGAGCTTTGCTCGCCGCGCTATCTGGAGCAGTCGGCTTACCCGGTAATGCACCGTACCCCCATGCCCTCGTTAAGCGATTTGGAAGACATGGTTCTGCGTTTGCGCTCTCTGCTTTTTCCGGGGTTTTACGGTACAGCCAGTCTGCACCCAGAGTCTATGCGCTATCACATGCAGGCCAACCTTGATTCCGTTTTCCGCAACCTTGCTGAGCAAATTCGCCGGGGAACCTGCTTTGCCGGGTGCGAATGCCCGGATGACGAAGAAGCCAGAGAAAAGGCCATGCAGTTTATCCAGCGCATTCCTGCGATTAAAGACCTGCTGCATAACGACGTCATGGCTGCCTACGAGGGCGATCCGGCCGCCAAAAGCCCGGGGGAAACCATCTTTTGCTATCCGAGCATTCTCACCATGTCGCACCACCGCATTGCGCATGAGCTTTACAGGCTGAAAGTGCCGCTTATCCCGCGCATCATCAGTGAAATGGCCCATTCGCGCACCGGCATAGACATTCACCCCGGCGCGCAGATTGGCGACTCTTTTTTCATAGACCACGGCACCGGCGTGGTTATCGGCGAAACCTGCATCATCGGCAAACATTGCCGCATTTATCAGGGGGTGACCCTAGGTGCGCTGTCTTTCCAGAAGGATGAAGACGGCAGCCTGGTCAAGGGCATTGCCCGCCATCCCATTCTCGAGGATGACGTGGTTGTTTACGCCAATGCAACTATTCTGGGCAGGGTGACCATCGGCAAAGGCTCTATTATCGGCGGTAACGTCTGGCTGACTTCAGATGTTCCCCCCAGGTCTAAAATTGTTCAGCAGCATTCCACAGCTCCGGCCCCGGATGAGGAAATGCTCGGACATGAGTAGGGCCTTGCTGCATCAGCGGTGAAGGCGTTTTATGCCTGGCGGATGGCAAAGCTGGGCGCTTGTTGTTAGCCTGCGGGGCTTGCTCATTTTGGGCTACGAGGGGAACGCTGGTATAATGCACTGCCGAGCGGCAGGCCTTGTTTTTAAATTCAGGCTCCGGTGGTCTGTGTCAGATATGAGGTCATCCTTTCCTGCAAATGAAAGATAGTGTTAAGGTTGGAATTGTTCTTTCAGCAGAGGGAAGTCGGCAGGCATCAGGTTAAGAATTATGGGTAAGCAATCTTAAAGTTGCGTTTACATCTCAATTATGGAAGAGGGCTGGGAAGCACAGAATAACGTGATTTCCCAGCCCTCTTCTTTTTTTGCTGATTTTCAAATGGTAAACTGTTTCATTGCCGCAGCGCGAAAATGCGCTTTCGTTCCGGCTCCAGGCGCGGGCGTCACTCTCGCGGGCAGTATGCCCAACTTTTAAGGTTGATTTGCCTAGTTGGCAGCGCCGCTTTTTGATGGGGCCATCAGGTAAACCTCATGCGGGTCGAGAATGAGAATTACCCGTCCGTCGCCAAGGATGGTGGCGCCGGAAATGCCGTCAATATTGCCGAGATACTCGCCCAGCGGTTTAATTACAATTTCCTGACGTTCAAGCAGGCGGTCGACAATCAAGCCAAGGCGACGGTTATTGTCGTTAATTACCACCACCGACAGCACTTCGTGCTCTTCTTCGCAGGGCTCAGTACCGAGAATGGCGCGTAAATCGGTAATTCCCAGCACTTCCCCGCGCAGGGTAACCGCCTTGCGTCCTTTAACATCAGTAAGGCGGGCAGCTTCAATTTTGGTGGTTTCAGAAACCGAATCAAGAGGAATGGCATAGAGATCGTTAGACACTTCAACCATCAGGGCATCGATAATTGCCAGAGTAAGAGGCAGGGAGAGAGTAATACGCGTACCCTTGCCCACCTCTGAAGTGACGTTGACACTGCCCTTGAGGTTTTTAATGTTGGTGCGCACCACGTCCATGCCCACCCCTCTGCCCGAAATATCGGTAATTTTTTCAGCGGAGGAGAAGCCCGGAGCAAAAATCAGTTCAATGGCTTCGTGGTCATCAAGCAACTTGGCTTCTTCCATGCTCATCAGGCCCTTTTTCACAGCCACATTACGCATTTTTTCCGGGTCAATGCCCTTGCCGTCATCTTCAATTTCAATGGCGACGGAGTTGCCCCTGTGAAAAGCGCGCAGCCATACCTTGCCCTGAGCGGATTTACCTGCCGCAACACGATCGGCTGCCTGTTCTATGCCGTGGTCCATGGAGTTTCTTATCAGGTGCACCAGGGGATCGCCTATTTCCTCAACCACGCTCTTGTCGAGTTCGGTTTCCTCCCCTTCCATAATCAGCTCCACGTCTTTGCCGCTTTTGCGCGAGAGGTCGCGTACCAGGCGGGGGAAACGGGAAAACACGGTGGAAACCGGCACCATGCGCACCTTCATGATAGTGTCCTGCAAATCATCGGAAACACGGGCCATGGAATAGGTTGTTTCAGACAGATTTTGGGCCACTTCACTGATGTTTACATCATTGTTTTCTTCAAGCTGGCGGGCCAGCATGGCATAACGGTTTCGGTTGATTATCAGTTCGCCGATGAGATTCATCAGGTGATCAAGCTTTTCATGGTCAACACGAATGGTTGATGAGGTCTTATGGCCTCCTTCTTCCTTTTTGGCTGCCGGGGCTGCCGAGGCGGGTCTGCCCGGAGATGCCGGCGCAGGTCTGGGAGCAGCCGATGGCGCAGTCGGAGCTGTAGTAGGAGCTGCAGGAGCGGCGGGGGCGGTCGGCGCTGGTGTAGTGGGCGCAGACTCTGTGGGCGCCGCCTGTGCAGCCGGGGCTGCAACTGAGGGGGCGGGCTCCGGCTTCGGAGCTTCAGGGGCGGCTTCGGGCTCTGCCGGAGCAGCCGGGAGCTGCGGTTCCTGAGCAACAACCGTCTGAACAGCTTCCGGTTTTACTTCAGCGCTGGGGGCAGGGGCAGTAGGGGCTTTTTCCGCCTCGGCGGCAGGAGCTGACAACTGCGCGAGCGCCTTTTCAATCAACTCATCGATAATGGCGCATTCCTGCCCCATCATGTCTACCATCAGGGCAAAGTCAAGACCAGCTTTTCTTCCCTGGTCAACAATGCCCGCAGTAATCGAGGCGTAGTTTTTACATTCCTCAAAGCCCATATAGCTGCATGCATTCTGGATGGAAATCAGGCTGCGGTAGAGCGCATCTATATATTCCTTCTGGGTGCCGTCTTTCCCCAGGGTGACCAGGGATTCCTTGATGGCGTTTTGTTGCTGTTCAACAGTATCCTTGAACACCCGGATATCTTCATCGTCATGAGGGTGATCAACCGGAGCTGCCGGGGTTTCTTCCTGAGCAGCGGGAGCGGGCTGAGCTGCCGGTGTTTCTTCTTCAGGAGCAGGCGCTGCCTGCGCGGGGGGCGCTTCCACCAGCGGGCCTTTGGCAAAGGGCAGAGACACTCCCTTTCCTGAATATGCCTGTTCAAGCAGACTTGCGAGGCTCTGGGTATCTATGGGGGTGGTAGTGCCGTCGGCCGGATTTATATACTGAATGAGCAGGTCAAGCAGGTCGACACTGAGCAGCAGCAAATCAACCAGGTCGGGCGTGATTTGCATCTCACCCTTTCTGATTCCGTTGAGCAGGGTTTCCGCCTCATGGGTCAGTTTGTTCAGCTCGTTGTAGCCGATAATTCCGCTGTTTCCCTTGAGATTGTGGAAGTAGCGGAACATATCGTTGACCAGTTCCGTATGATCGCCGGAGGTATCATCCAGCTTGATAAGCCCTTTATTCAGCTCTTCAATTATTTCATTCGATTCATCAATAAAATCTTTGAGATGCGCTTCGCCAAAGGCTGTCAGGGCATACTGGGGCAAGCGGCTCAGAGAATCTATCCAGGCCTGCTTGTCCGCAGGCAGATTAGGATCCTGAGCAGGCGCAGCTGCCGTCTCGACCGAAGCAGGCGTCGGCTCTTGTGCAGGTACTGTCGCTGCCGGTTCTTCCGGCGCCATAGCAGCGGGATGCGCTTCTGCCGGTTCAGGAGTGGTTGCGGCAGGCATTTCGCCGGCCATGATTGCATCCAGGGTATCGATGATTGATTGTGTATCGACATCTCCTTCAGTATTGGTTTCCTCAAGATTATCAATCATCTGGCGCAGGGCATCAGTTGCGGTAAGAATTACATCCATGATTTCGGATGTAAGGCTCATGGAACCTTTGCGCAATTCATCCAAAACGTTCTCAGAGCGGTGAGCCAGCGCATTTATTTTATTCAGACCAAGAAAGCCTGATGCCCCCTTCAATGAGTGCATTGGTCTGAAAATCTGGTTAAGCAGATTTAGATTGGCCGGATCTTTTTCCAGCTCAAGCAAATTGGGCTCAATCGATTCCAGGTGCTCTCTCGACTCGATAATAAAATCGGCAAAAATCTCGGAATCCATGAAATCCTGATTCATACGTACCTCTTGGGTAAAGGGGGCCTTTGGCGAGCATTGCCCCTGGTAAGCTCTGTTAACTGCATTTATGGGAAATCTGCGTCCGTTGGGGCGACAGCTGTTTCACCTGTTTAATTTTCGACTAAACAAACGCAAACTTTATATGCCCAGCCTTTTTCCTTGAGCCCAGGCAGGCATCAGCCGAGCAGCATCTTGATATTGCGTACCATTTGCTGGGGCTGGGCGGGTTTCACCATATAAAGGTTGGCCCCCAAGCTGATTCCTTTTTGAATATCTTTTTCCTGCCCTTCGGTGGAAAGCACCACTATGGGCAGATCGCTGTAAGCGTCTTGCTCGCGAACGGTTCTGATAAAGGTAAAGCCATCCATTCTGGGCATATTGACGTCGGAAATAATCATGTCAATATCAGGGTTGGCATAGAGTTTTTCCAGACCGTCCAGGCCGTCTTCAGCAGCAGTAATTTTATAACCTTCGTTCTTCAGAATGAAAGCTACAAGGTTTCTAATCGTTTTGGAGTCGTCTACAATCAAAATGTGCTTACCCATGGCTACTCCTTAAATAATTAGCGCAGTATATAGTCAATGATTTTATCGACGGAAATCATTCCCAGAAGTCTGAGTCCATCTTCGGACTTCATTACTGCTGAAATAAAATCAACGTCAGAGTTAATGCCGAGCTGGGCTTCCACCCCCCATTCCAGATTGGATTGGGAAACCCAATACATAGTGTGAATTTTTTCCACTACAAACCCAAGCTGAATGCCGCGCCGCATACAAATAATTATACATTTGTTATTTGCTTCAAGCGGCTTGTTTACCACTTCAAGCATATCTCGCAGATTTACCACCGGCGTTACTCTGCCGCGCAGGCTGATAACCCCCTCCACGAACTGCGGCGCCATAGGAATTCTGATCGGGGTTTCAAAGCGGATAACTTCCTGCATCGCCATGGTGGGAATTACAAATTCCTGATCTCCAATGAAGAAGGCCACCATCTGGCAGTGTTCTTCCTGCTTGAGCATGGTTTCCAAGGCAGGCTCGGCCGCCTTGACCGCCTCGAATTCCTCCCGGGTAATCTCCAAGGGGCTGCGAATGCGGATTGGCTCCGCCTCTTTGAGCTGCTGCGCCGCCGCGGTCGGTTTTGCTCCTTCCGGGGATGCGGTTTCCGGTTCTACCGGCTGTTCCGTCGGAACCTTTTCCGGCTGCACAGGGGCTTCAACAACTGTGGGAGCTGCTGCAACCTGGCGGGCAGGTTCTTCCGGCGCGGGCTGAGTCTGTTGCATCGGTTCTGTTGAAGTATCCGGAGCTGCCGGTGCGCTGGAGGCAGCTTCTGCCGATGCCGCTTCCACGTGCTCTTCAACCGGAGCCGGGGCAGCGGTTTCCGCTGTTTCAGGCTGGGCCTGCCATTCAGGTTGCGCCTGGCCGAGTTGTGTCTGGTCAGGCTGACCGCCCGAAAGTGGCGCGCTCGGTTCTGCAGCTTTCGCAGAGCTCACTGCGCCTGATTCCGGCTCAGGAGCAGCGGTAATTTGAGCATCTTCAGTTTCAGATTCAACGGCCTTCCGGATGAACGCAGCATTAGCCGGTGCACTTTCCAGCTCGCCCTGAGCCGGGTCAAAGGCGATATCGTTGATATATTCACTGCCAGCAAGCGGAGACTGCGCGGCCGGAGCTGCTTCCGGCTGGATAGGCTCGGTAATTTTGAGTTTCTTGTTCAGAAGATCATCACCGCTCAGGCCAAGATATTTCATCATAAACAGCCGTTCAGCCGGGCTGTATTCGGTCTGGCTTGAGGTAGGCGAAAAATCCTGCGTGCTGAAGTACTCTTCGGGTGAGCTTACCATAGTGTGCAAATCTCCTCTGCCAGGGCTTTATAGGCCTGGGCGCCTCTGCTGGTCGGCGCGGCCTTGGATATGACAGTGCCCATGGCGCTTGCTTCTCTGAATTTGGTATCCATTCCGATAATTGTTTCGAAGAGTCTGTCGCTCATTTTATTGTTAAGCAGATCCAGCACCTTGGTGCAGGCTTTTGCCCTTTTATCATACATGGTGGGCAAGGCCCGGAAATCCAACGGTTCAGGCAATGCCTTGTTTAAAATTTTCACCGTATCTATCAAAAGCTTAAGCCCGTGCACTGCAAGGAAATCTGTCTGTATCGGAACAATCAGCATATCTGCGGCAACCAGGGCGTTGACCAGCAAAATCCCCAGATGAGGGGGGCAGTCGAGCAGAATGTAGTCATATCTGTCGCGCAGGCATTCCAAAGATTGATTCAGAATATTGCCCTTGCCGGGTCTGTTTTTCAGATCGCCGTCCAGATCGGCCAGCTGAACTGCCGCCGGAGCAAAGTCAAAGCCCAGGTCTTCCGGAGTATTGATTATTCTGTTCCACAGTTGAGCATAGTCAGGCAGAGATGGGGTGTCGGCCAAAGCCTCTTCATTCATGAAAATATCATAAACGGTATGGCTAACTGTTCCGGGGTAATAGCGCAAATGCACCGAGGCGCAGCAGTGCGGGTCGAGGTCCATTACCAGAACCTTGCGCCCCTTTTCGCCCAAGGCCGCAGCAAGGCTGAGCGCGGTGGTTGTCTTGCCTACGCCCCCTTTCTGATTTGCAATGCCGAATACCTTAGCAGTCATCAGCCAAGTCCCCTTTTTTGTCTGAGCTTATTGCTTTCTGTAAATAATCGAGCCAACGTGGTGCTCGGGGATAAACGCCCTTGATATGTTATGCAACGATTCTGAATGTCCGATTATCAGATAGCCTCCTGACATGAGATTGTCGTAGAAAGCGTTGATAACACGCTTTTTCATGTCATCGTCAAAGTAAATAATTACGTTGCGGCAGAACACGATATGCGAGCGTTCAACCCGGCGAAGCTGCATCTGGTCATTCAGGTTGATTTGCCCGAAGCTGATCAGACGCTTCACATTATTGTTGATTCTATAGTGATTGCCCTCTTTGGTAAAGTATTTGGCAACCATGGTCAACGGGGTTGTGCGCAGCGAATATTCAGAATAAATGCCCTGTCTGGCGGCGGCAAGTACGGCTTCCGACAGGTCGTTGGCGGTTATCTTGATATCCCACTGCGAAATTTCCGGCCCCAGCACCTCATGAATAATAATTGAAAGGGTGTAGGGTTCATCGCCTGTGGAACAGCCCGCAGACCAGATGCGCAGCTTTTTCTGACCGGATTTGCGCTGTGCATCCAGGATTTTTTTAAGCACTTTTTCCTTGAACACTTCCAGCTGAGGGTTGTTGCGGAAAAAGCTGGTTTCGTTTGTGGTAACCACCTCGAACAGACGGTTCAGCTCAGTGCGCCGGTTGGCATCGTAGCGCAGAAAGTAGTAATACTCTCCGTAAGTTTTGAGGTTCAAGTCCTTCAGGCGGTTGGCCAGACGGTTTTCAACCAGATACTTGCGGGTTTCAGCTATAAAGATGCCGCTTTGCTCATAAATGAAATCGCGAAGCTGAACAAATTCTTCATCGGTAATTTTCAGCCGGGTGCCGGCAAGGGTGCTGGCGGTGCTTCTTGGAAGGAGAGTTTCTTTCATTTACATTCCCCCATGTCCTTCACTGATGGTGGCAAGCGCTTCTTCCGCAGGGCCTTGGAGATCGGGATCGCCGGATTCAAGCACACCCAGAATTGCCGAAAACGCCTCTTCTCCGCCGATTTGAGCAAGCGCCTCAATAGTTTTTATTGAAACCAGGGGGTTCTCCTTGGAGAGGAAAGGCACAAGCAACGGCACAGCGTCATAGCCGCCGATTTTGCCGAGGGCTTCAACTGCTCTGGCCACAACCCAGTCGTCTTCATCATCGAGAGCTTTCACCAGCATGGATGAGAAGCTGGGATCGTTGGCTTCGCCCAACACTTCTACCAAGGTGAGGCGCACTTCCCGGTCGGGGTCATAGGCGCGGGTCATAATCTTATCCAGCAATTCCGGCGGAATGGGCGACATAGACTTGAGAGCCTTGAGAGCCTGGGAACGCACCAGGGGGCTTTCATCCGCCAGACATTCGGAAATATCTTCCCAGTTGTTTTTCAGGTCTATACGGCCGAGGGCATTTACAGCCATGGCCCGGTTGTCTTCGTCATGGGCGTTGAGCAGATTTCTGAAATAGGAAATGATGCCTTCACCGCCCATGGCAACGCAGGCCTCAAGAGCTGCCAGCCGCACATCTTCATATTTATGTTGCAGATATTCCTTGATTTTTTCCGCAGCAGCCGGGGTGGGGCGATTGCGCACGAAATAGTAAAGAGCGCTTTTGATGATATCGCCGTCGGTGCTTTCAAGCAGAATCTTTTCAAAGAACGGAACATCGTCAGGATCGGATATTTCAATAAGATGTGCAACGATATTGCGCTGGGTATTTCTGTCTTTGTTCCAGAACTGGTCGGTGAGAAGTCCCACCGACTCTTTGCTGTTAATGCGGGCCAGCACCTCAACGGCAAGCTTCCCGGCGTGTTCATCATTGCCCTTCAGCGCTTCTTCCATGCAGGCGGCGCTGCCGATGCCTGCCATGGAATTAACCATCAGGTTAAGGCGTTCAGGGTCGATGTCGGGGTCGATGGTCTGGGCAAGCTGGAACAGGGCCCGGCTCGCCTCTTCTCCGCCTACATATTTGAGGCCGAGGGCGGCCGCATCCTGCACGGATGGATCTTCGTCCTGCAGGGCATCAAGCAGATAGCCGCGGTAGACGTCTTTGTTCTTTTCAAAGAACAGGGCCAGAGACTTTTCATTGAGAATTTTAATTATCGAGTTGATAATTTTGTTGCGCAGCGGGCCTGATGATGTGGCGAGCTTTTTGCTGAGCAGCGGCACGGCCTTGACGTTGGCAAACTCGCCCAGCGCCTCAATAATCATCGATGCGACCAGGTCGCTTGCCCGGTCAAGAGCCTTGACCAGGGCCATGATGGATGACTCGCTCCTGATTTTGGTGAGCGATTCGATTACCGCAAACTGAACCCATTCTTCATCAGACAGGGCCTGGTTGAGCACATTAGCCGCTTCAGGAAAACCCAGATTGCCGAGGCTCATGGCGGCCTGATAGCGCACGTTGACCTCCGGGTCGCGCAGAAGCGATTCGCTCAGGGCGTGCATCGCTTCAAAGTTTCCGCTCGAACCCAGAATGTCCGCCATGAAAATTCTGATATCGGGGTCATCGCCAATCAGAAGGGCTTTCAGCGGACCAATTGAGTCTTTGCCAACTTCCCGGAGGACATCCATCGACATGTTTCTGAGGGGCGCTTCATCGGAGCTCAGGAGAGGAATGAGCGCATTTACCACCTCCGGGCCGCGAATCTGGCGCAGCGCGTACTCCGCCGCTTCCTGCACCCCCAGATTGCTTGAGCCTAATAGTTTGACTAGGTAGGGAACAGCTTCTTTCATACGGTTTTCGCCGGCCAGGAAGGCGGCTTCCCGTAACTGATCAGAATCGCTGCTCTCAAGACTTTTCAGTATTTCGCAGTCGGTCATAATAAGTAAACCCCCGATAAGGTAATTGGCAAATAACCAGAGCGCTTGTTGTTAACGGATATACAGGTTATCCATTATTGCTTTGGCCATGTCATCAATATCAAGAACTTCATCTGCCAGGCCCGCATCCACTACAGCTTTGGGCATTCCGTAAACAACACAGGATTGTTCGTTCTGGGCCAGCATACGGCCCCCGCTGTCTTTGAGCGTCTTTGCACCCACAACGCCGTCATTTCCCATGCCGGTGAGCATGACGCCAAGCGCTTTTCTTCCAAACACCTTGCCCACAGAGTCCATCAGCTCATTGGCCGACGGCTTATACAGAGCGGAAACCGGTTCTTCAGAAACTTCCAGTTCCAGGCTGGGCTTTACTCTCAGGTGTTTGCCGCCGGGCGCCACAAAGGCCCACCCGCTTTTCAGCCTGTCGCCCGACTCAGCTTCTTTTACCGAAAGCTGACTGATGGCATCGAGCCGTTTTGCAAACGTTGCAGTAAAAGCCGCAGGCATATGCTGGGCTATGAGAATGCAGGCCGGGAAATTTTTCGGCAGAGCGGCAAGCAGCTTTTGCACGGCCGGCGGCCCGCCGGTAGATACGCCTATAGCCACAACATCGCGCACGGGAACTGTTGAGCGGGGGAGCTGGCGTTCCGGCGCGTTAACAGCCGGAGCAGCGGGCTTGACCGGAGCAGCAGGCTTGAGCCGTCTTAGATTTTTCAAAATGGGAGTGCGCCGGGCCACACTGATTATTGTTTCATGAATTTCTTTTTCATAACCCTCGGTGGGCAGCGTCTGTTTGGTAATGAAGTCGACTGCGCCAAGTTCAAGGGCCTTCAGCGTGGCTTCTGCGCCTTCGGTGGTGAGAGAGCTGATCATCAGCACCGCCCGGGGCATTTCGGCCATAATTCTTTTCAGGGCGGTGAGCCCGTCCATGCGGGGCATTTCAATGTCCAGCGTAACCACATCCGGATCGTGCACGGCAATGAGCTTCAGGGCCTCTTCACCGTCACGCGCAGTTGCCACCACATTTATGCGCGGAGATTTCTGGAGAATTTTTACCAGCGTATTCCGGATAAAGATGGAGTCATCTACAATTAAAACCTTGATCATAGTTGTGTGCAGACTGTAATAACTGTCAGAGTAAGCGGTTGAATTAGTTCTGCAAGGAACTGTGTTTGTTACCAATATTTTTATGTTTAGCTCAAGTCACGCATTTTTACAAGGCAAATGAACTTATTTATCAGACTGTAATTCGAAACTCGGTCGGTTTAACCGCCAGACACGCGCTTTCAAGGGGATAAGCAGATTCATTCCCAGAAGTTCAGGTGGGGGGGGGGAAGCGTGCAATTCCGCGAAATTATAAAAAGTTGTACTTAATAAAAATTATTCTTGATAAAACGGGGGATTAGTATAATACTTCCTCCCTGAGCGCAGTTTGCGCAATAATAGTTTTGGATTATGCCCCGGCATTCGCCGAATTAAGGATTTTGAAGGGAGGATTTTATGCCAAGATTTATGTGGTTCGTCATTGCAGCGGCGGGCCTGGTGCTGGGCTATCTCATTTACAGCAAGGTTGTGGAAAGAGTGTTCGGCCCTCAGCCACAGCGGGCAACCCCCGCTCACACCCATTCTGACGGTGTTGACTATGTATCCATGCCGAAATGGAAACTCTGGTTGATTCAGCTGCTCAACATTGCGGGCGTAGGGCCGGTTTTCGGTCCGATTATGGGGGCGCTTTACGGGCCCACCGCTTTGCTCTGGATTGTGCTGGGCTCCATTTTCGCAGGGGCGGTGCACGACTATTTCGCCGGAATGATGTCTGTGCGTTACGGCGGCGCCAACGTGCCCGACATTGTGGGCTATAACCTGGGCAAAATCGCCAAGAATGTGATGAGGGTATTCGCCGTGCTGCTGCTGTTGCTGGTGGGCGTTGTGTTTGCCACCGCTCCGGCCGGGCTGCTCGCCAAGCTTACCCCCGAGTGGCTTGACTTCAAGGTCTGGCTGGGGGTTATTTTCCTTTATTACTTCCTGGCCACTATTGTGCCTATCGACAAGATTATCGGGCGCATCTATCCCATCTTTGGAGCATTGCTGCTGATTATGGCTGCGGGAGTTACCATTGCCCTGTTTGCCGAAGACTCCGGCCGTTTCTACCACTGGGCCGAGTGGGGCGTGAATCAGCATCCCGGCGACCTGCCCATCTGGCCGCTGATGTTTATTACTGTGGCCTGCGGTGCGCTTTCGGGCTTCCATGCCACTCAGTCGCCGTTGATGGCCCGGTGTATGGACAATGAGCGGGAAGGCCGCTTCGTATTCTACGGGGCGATGATCGCCGAAGGTTTCATCGGCCTGGTCTGGGCCACTGTGGGCATGACCTTCTATGAAGACCCGGCAGCGCTGAGCGCCTCCATTACCGCCGGCACCGCCAGCAACGTGGTGTATGAAGCCTCTTATGCGCTGATGGGTACTGTTGGCGGCCTGCTTGCCGTGTTGGGGGTTATTGTGCTGCCCATTACTTCGGGAGATACCGCTTTCCGTGCAGCGCGCCTGACCATTGCGGAAGTAATCCGGCTGCCTCAGCTCACCGTGGGCAGACGTCTGAGCATTGCTGTGCCGCTGTTCCTTATCGGGATTGCGCTGTCGCAGATTGATTTCAACATCATCTGGCGTTACTTCGGCTGGTCTAACCAGACCCTGGCTGCAATCATGCTCTGGGCCGCTGCGGCCTACCTGTTGCGCCGCGGCAAGTTCCACTGGATTTGCACCCTGCCGGCCGTGTTTATTACTGCCGCCACCGTTACCTATATCTGCTACGAACCCAAGATGGGCTTCGGCCTGTCCATCGGGTTGGCGGAAGTAATCGGCTTGGTGGTCGCAGTAATCTGTCTGGGCGGTTTGCTTGGCATTGGCCGCAGGGCAGTGGAAGGCGCCCCGGTTGATGTATAATCCGGCAGGCATTACAGGGGAGTGAAATCTCCCAGCCGCTTAAACTCTGTGTTTTTTTAACCCCGCGCCAGGCGCGGGGTTTTTGTTATCCTGAAAGGGAAGGCGAATTGCTTTTCCTTTGCTCATGCAGGACGAAAATAAAGTGTTGCAATACTGTTCCTCAACGCGATGCTGCGGTGTTCTGATAAAACGGCAGGTCTGATGGGTCGAGGAGCCGTAAGGATCAGGGGTGGGCAATGTCTCTTGAACCTGAATTTGAGTGTAGATGCAGAAAACCCCATCCACCAACTGGAGGATGGGGTTTTGAGTACGCTTTATTGAGAAGTCAGCCTGATTATTCGGCGTCAGTCTTGGGTTTGGCTTCCACTTCAGTGACTTTGGCCCGGTCGTAAATCAAATCAAGGGCCTTTTCTGTTCTGATGCGGTCAACCAGGGTGTGCATCAGATTATTGTTGTGGTAATATTCCTGCAGCTGGCGCGGGTCGAGGCCGCTGCGCTGGGCAATGTCCACAAGATAGGCTTCCATTTCCTGAGGGGTAACGGTGATTTTTTCCTTTTCCGCAATCTTGAGCAGGAACATTTCGCCCTTTACGAATTTTTGAGCCTGCTTGAGCAGGTCGGCTTCCACTTCCGCCTCGGTCATATCCCAGTCTTTGGGGTCGGGCTTTCCGGCACGGCGCATTTCAGCGCGGAATTCGGCCATCAGGGCATTCTGGCGGCTGGCGACCATGGTTTCGGGCAGATCATATTCAACCTGCTCGATCAGGCTGTCCAGAAGTTTGCCCTGGCTGTTTTCTTTGGCGAAGCGTTTCAGATTTTCCCTGTGGGCCTTCTCAATGCTGCTGCGCATATTCTCCACGCTGCCGGCGCCGATTTTTTCGGCAAATTCTTCGGTGATTTCAGGAAGAACGCGCTCGGCCAGGCTCACCACCGTGGCTTTTACATTAATGGTTTTGCCGGCAAATTCATTATTGATGTTTTCATCAAGTTTTACCTGCCCTTCGCCGCTTTCGCCGGGGGCAAGCTTTTTGATGATGGCTTCAAAGTCTTCCTGCAACTGCCCCCTGCCGATGGTGAGCTGATAGCCGGTTCCGCGGAAGCCTTCCACCGGGTTGCCTTCATCATCGGTGGCGGAGAAGTCCACAAAGGCAACTTCGCCGTCAAGAGGCGGGCGGCTTACTTCAAGCGGTTTAAGTTCGCTCATTTGCAGACGGATGCGCTCAATGGTTTCATCGGTGCGGGCTTCATCGTAGGGTTCGATTTCTTCTTCAATTTCGAGACCTTCCCAGGCGGGGAGTTCGAAATCGGGCAGAATTTCAAAGCTGAAGCTGAAGTCGAACTCCTTGCCGCGTTCCACCAGTTCTGGGCCGTCGTAGTCGATTTCGGTAATCGGGGTAACGTTCATCTGCTTAACCGCTTCAGCGGCGCATTCATTGACCAGAGCGGTGGTAGCTTCTTTATAAATCTGGGCCTTGAAGCGTTTCTCGGCTACACTGTGCGGAACCTTGCCCGGGCGGAAACCGGGAAGTTTGAGATCGCGGACCAGGTCTTTAACCATAAATTTGATTTTGGCGTCCACGTCTTCAGCGGGCACATTAATCTGGACACTTTTCTTAACTTTTGAAAGGTCGGTAACAGTGTATTTCATCCCAAAAAGCTCCTCGGGTTCGCGTTGCGCCTGGGGGCGTCTTATTTGCAAACGAAAAAGTTAAATTGTGGTGGCCGGGGCGGGACTCGAACCCGCAAACCCTTTCGGATACTGGCTCCTAAGGCCAGCGCGTCTACCAGTTTCACCACCCGGCCATAAATGCCAAGCGGACTACTTCAAAATTATCTGAGCCGTTTTGCCATATCTGCTTGCAGCTTTCAAGAGTTATTTTGCATTGAGGCGCAAGTTTTATATTTGGAGGGGGGCAGGCGGGGGAAGGCATGTTTTTATTGAAATGCAGGTGGGAATCGACTATTGCTTTTTGTACACGTTGGTTGCGGGGGGAGATGATGAAGATGAGCTTTTCTGAAAAAGAGTATTAACCAAATAATGTTTTAATGTATTCCAAAGTTCCATTCACATGAAACTTTGCAAAAAGTGCCATAGTCAAATCAACCATATGCAGACTTCGTAAAACGCCCACCGATTTTCGTTGAAATCCGGCAAACTAATGTCGCTGGCGCCAATTGTTTCTTTCTATACGGACAGTTCCGATTTTCCCTTGGAGCAGGTCGTTTTCGCCAATCTCCAGAGGGTAAACCTTCCGTTGGTCTGTATAGTAAAACCAGATTTTCCACTTTTTCAAACGCGCCATTAATCTGTGGAGGGTAGCCTGATCACGCCCTCCACACTCCCCGTCAATGAGTTGACCGGTATCACGACAACAGGCTTTCAAGAGGCTCCTTTTATGGCTCGAGCTCTCCGGCCTGTCTGCGCAAAATGCAGATGAATTTGAGCAGCTGCTCTCTGAGCTGGACGCAAAATATGGGTTACGACAAAAGGTGCTTGTGAGCGCCGAGAATTCGGCGGCTTTGGATCTTATTGTGAAAAGCGGCTGGAAAACCGCCTGGATTGCGGATGCCCTGACCGCTGAGCTGATGGATGGAGCAGGGAGTATCAGTGAAGAAGGCAGGCTCAGGCTGGCAGAACGATTAAAGGAAAATTTAAGTGGGGGTGGTATGGTCTATAATCTGAACCTTCACCCGATAATGCAAGAACTTAAACCGCTGTTGCCGCCAGAGGCAGAATATTATGCCTGGAATCTGGACTGGGATATTTCCGATCCCGGGCTTGAGAGCAGACTCGAAGGGCTGAACGGCCTTAGCAAGTTGCTGGTCGGCTTCAAAACCCCCTGGGATGCTGATTAGTATCACGACATACCTGTGTGACGGCAAATTTTTATCCAATGCTGTTTCCAGAGTAGTTAAGCAAAAATTCTTTCGTTTGACGGCGGGGTAAACTGAATGGACAGCGTTTTCCTTTTTTCAGCAAGTGATTTGAGCAGAGCAGGCCGCCATTGCGGCGCTGTGAGCGCTTTGACCGCTGCTTTTGAGATTTTCAGCGTTTTTTGCTCTGGCGGCGGGCGCTGTCATCCGGGGCCATTTTGACCAGCCTTGGCTCAAAGCGAGCCAGAATTTCCACAAGGTCGGCCTGAACCCGCATTACTTCATTGATATCTTTATAGGCAGCTGGCGATTCGTCCAGCCCCCCTGACAGCAGCTCCACCCTGTTGGCTTTGAGCAGGGCCAGCATGCTTTCCCGGCTGAGGGTGCGCAGGGCCTCGCCGCGACTCATGCGTCGCCCCGCCCCATGGGAGCAGGAGTGGATAGATGCGCTGTTGCCCAGCCCCTGCACCACAAAGCCGGGGCTGGCCATGGAGCCGGGAATTATTCCCTGCACGCCCGCTCCGGCCGGGGTTGCCCCCTTGCGGTGAACCACTACCTTCCGTCCGTGGTGCTCTTCCTTCCAGGCGAAGTTGTGGTGATTTTCCACATGGGTGAGCGGTTCTGCCCCCAGCTGACTGAGCACATGGCGGTGAATCAGCTCGTGATTGGCTGCGGCATAACGCCCCATCAACTGCATAACTTCCCAGTATTCTTGGCCAGGCTCGCTGTCGAGCTCAAGCCAGGCCAGATGACGCAGCTCCTGCGGTAGAGATGGGTGCAGGCTCATGGCCAGCCTGCTGTAATAAGTTGCCGCAGCTTCGCCGCTGCCTCTGCTGCCCGAATGGCTGAGCAGGGCCAGGTATGCTCCCGCTTCAAGCTTGAGGCCCCCAAGTCGGGCTGTCCGGGGCAGGTGCAGTTCGCCAAACTCTACAAAATGGTTGCCCGCCCCGCTGCTGCCCAGCTGTTCCCAGGCTTTGTCCTTGTTGACACCTGCTTTTTTCAGCATTGACCAGTCTTCATCCATGACCTGATGTTCGCGGCGTTCATGTACAGCAAATCCTTTACCTACTCCGAAGCGGGTTTGGGTTTGCAAAGCCGCTGCAAACGCATCGCGCCGCTCCTTAAGAGCCTCCGGAGGCATATCCAGCACGCTCAGGCGCATGCGGCAGGCGATGTCTACACCCACAGCGTAGGGAATAACTGCATTGTCAATGGCTAAAACTCCGCCGATGGGCAGACCGTAGCCCACATGCGCATCGGGCATGAGCGCGCCGTACACTGCGTTGGGAAGCAGACAGGCGTTGCGCATTTGCTGAATGGCTGCTTCATCCATATCTGCATGCCCCCATTGCCTCCAGGGGGCGGTTTTTTTGGCGGGCATAAACTTCTCCGTTGCAGGATTATTCTGCGGTCTTACTCAGATCAGACCACATCGGGACCAGTGAAAATCAACCTGTTGATTTTAAGTTGAGGGGCCAGTTCTTGCAAACATGGGCGTCTGGAAAATAAACATAAAAGCCTTGAGCATGTCAAAAAACAAACTCAAGGCTTTAATTCAGAGTTGTAAAAAACGCAGTTCGTATCAGCTCAAGACTGGGCCGATCATGCATAACCTTGCAGAAATTTACATATATCCGCCCAGAGGATCAGGCCCGTAATTGTTCGGCCCCACGGTGCCTCTCTGCACGAAGAAAACAAGCAGAATTATGGCGCCGATTAAGGGGATAAGGCCAAGCAGGAGCCACCAGCCGCTTTTGTTCAGGTCGTGCAGTCGGCGCACTGCCACGCCGAGAGAAGGCAGCAGCAGCCCCAGACATACCAATATGGAAAGTACACTGCCAATGGTTTCTGAAATCATGCCGGCAATAAGTGAAATTACAATATTGATCAGCGTGTAAAACAGGACAAAATACCAGTATTCAGAACGGGCTGCCCTTCCTTTGAAATCAAAAAATTTGTGCTGGATGCAGGTTCTGACAGCAGCTTCAAGATTTGCAGCAAATGCTTTGAAATCCATAGTTTTTCCCTCTGAAAAGCAGGTTGCGATTTATTTATTATCCTGAACCTATGTCGAAAACTATAATGAAAATTATTACCGCGGTCAAGTATGCCGCAGCTGAAATCGTCAGAGCGTAGTCATGGCTTGAAAAGATGGTTTATTGGCAAAGGGGCGGAGGCAATGCAGTTGAATTTGGGAGTCATATTTGGAAAAAATAAAGAGTGTCAAGGTTTTTTTGCCTTTACACTCTTAATTGTATTATGGTGGCGACCCCAAGGGGATTTGAACCCCTGTTACCAATGTGAAAGACTGGTGTCCTGGGCCGGCTAGACGATGGGGTCGC
>JAFQMU010000022.1 GCA_017421085.1 Desulfovibrionaceae bacterium
AGAAGGCGGGCGTCAAGCTCCAGGCCGTAAGTGGGGCATGCCAGAGCCATCCACAGCTTTGGATCAAGTTCGCGCAAACGGCAGATTTCGCCGCTGCTGTTCAAAGTTACCTGATCCACTCCGCCCAGTCGGTAGAATTTCCATTTAAATATATCTTCAGACATAGATGTTCCTTCTTCTGCTCGCTTCGGGTTATGGGAGAGCAAACGGCAACCTGAACGCATCTCATACTCTTTTCGGTATGAAGCTCACTTCGTTGAAATCTGGCTCTCGGTTCGCTTGGGCTTGCCGCTGCGCCGCCTGAATTCAGATGATGATGGAAACCGTTTCTGTTTTCAATATCTCGAATATGAGAGGTTGAGTCTAATCATAAACAGATATAATCCTGTTAAATAGCATACGGCGCCCCGCCCTGCAATATTTACGCTTTCTTCAGCCAAAGTAGCCGCATTTGAATTTTTTTTTGCGGCGCAACCTTTCATAATTTGCACCCCCGCATCTGCCGGAGGAAAACTCCAGCCGCCCAAAGAATCAAAATATATCCGCCCTGACACCTCCCGCCTCGCACTACATCAATCTAATTTAAAAATTTTTCCTCTTCCCAAAAAATACTAGAAAAGAGCGTGTAAAAAGTATATCATGCACCACTGTTTGTACCGCCTGCCCGGACAAACATTTTAGAACGGGGATTTCCGGCCTGTTGCAGCTTAAATCGGCAGAATAATTTCTATTTGAAATCCCTTGTTTAAAAACTGCTTCCATTAAAAAGGCTGATTTAGCATGTCAAAAATAATTGATAAAATTCTGGGCGTATTTTCAAACGACCTGGCCATTGACCTTGGCACTGCCAACACCTGCGTTTATGTGAAAGGCCAGGGGATAGTTCTGCGCGAACCTTCCGTGGTAGCGGTAAAAAAAGATACGCGCGGCAATAACGTGGTGCTTGCAGTAGGCTCTGATGCCAAGCGTATGCTCGGTCGTACTCCGGGTAATATTGACGCTATCCGCCCCATGAAAGACGGGGTCATCGCCGACTTTGAAATCACTGAGGCCATGCTTCGTCATTTTATTTCCAAGGTGCACAACTCCCGCCGACTGGTGCGGCCCCGGATTATGATCTGCGTGCCTACAGGCATCACCCAGGTGGAAAAGAGAGCGGTCAAGTAGTCAGCTCAGAGCGCCGGCGCTCGTGAGGTTTATCTGATTGAAGAGCCCATGGCGGCGGCGATTGGAGCCGACCTTCCCATTCAAGAGCCTACCTCCAACATGGTAGTCGACATCGGAGGCGGAACTACTGAAGTGGCGGTTATTTCCTTGTCAGGGATAGTTTACTCCAAGTCAGTGCGTGTGGGCGGCGACAAGATGGACGAATCCATCAAAACCCATGTTAAGCGCAAATATAATATGCTGATCGGCGACTCCACCGCTGAAGAAATAAAAGTGAAAATCGCCTCGGCCTATCCCATGGATCCTGAACAGGAAGTCGAGGTAAAAGGGCGCGATCTGGTTACGGGCATACCCCAGAATATCATCATCACTTCAGAAGAAGTGCGCAAAGCGATTTCTGAACAGGTGGAAAGCATAGTGCAGGCTGTGCGTATTGCCCTTGAACAGACCCCGCCTGAGCTTGCCGGTGATATCGTTGACCGGGGCATTGTGCTCACCGGCGGCGGAGCCCTGCTCAAGGGGCTGGATCAGCTTTTGCGCGAAGAAACTTCTCTGCCGATCACCGTGATAGACGACCCGTTGTCAACTGTGGTTATCGGGACCGGCAAAGCCCTGGATAATATCCATATTCTGAAAGAAGTTTGTATAGATTAACAGTAGTAAGGTCATGCTGTTCAAATGACGCTTAAACGTGCTTTCGCGCTCCTGGTTCTGGGGCTGTTCGTTTATCTTGGCCTCTACACCTGGAATGAAAGGACCGGATCTCTGAACAGTCTGGCCGAAAATACAGGGCTTGAGATTGTCGGGGCAATACTGCTGCCGGCTGAATGGGTGACGAGCGGGATTTCAGATACCTGGTCCCGCTATGTTGATCTGGTAAATGTCAGGGAGGAACGCGATATTCTCGCTGAACGCCTTGAAAACGCTACCGCTGCAATCAACTCCCTGCATGAAGACAGGCATGAACTGTTGCGCCTGCGTGAACTGATGCACTTTTCCGAGCCGAAAGACTGGACTGCTATCGGGGCCAGAGTAATCGGCACCAGAATAGGCCCGCAGGCTGCGCTGAATTCAGTAATCCTGAACAAGGGGTTCTCAGATGGAGCTCTCCCCGGCACCCCGGTTGTGACCAGGCTCGGAGTGGTGGGGCAGGTATTGCGTTCAAATCCTAACTTCTCCACAGTGCTTCTGGTGAATGACCCCTCCTGCCGCATTGCGGTAATCAGCCAGGAAACCCGCTTCCCCGGCATTATTGGCGGGCAGGGTCTGGGTAAACCGCCGATGGTTTATTACGTTCCACCCAACGCGCAGGTAAAAATTGGAGAATTCCTGATTACTTCCGGGCTGGACGGGCTTTTCCCCAAAGGCATTCCAGTGGCCTGGGTGGAAGATGCGCGCCCATCGGACACTTCTCCGTTTCAGACTGTAACAGCCTGGCCTCTGGCCTCACTGAGCGGCCTGGAAGAAGTGTTGTTGCTTCAGCCTGCCGCCGGGCGCAAGGAAAATCCCTTTAACCGTTTTGTAGACGATCTGCCCCTCCTTCCTGAGGCGACGCCACAGTCGTTAACCCCTGCGTTGCCGCTTTCATCAGCCACTCATCCGGCGGGGGGTGCTCCGCAAGCCGGGCCCAGTCCTGAGCAGGGTGAGTGATGCAGCGGGTTTAAAGTCATGCGTCTGGCCCGAAATATTGCCTGGTGGCTGTGTTTTTTTCTGGCAGGAGTATATGCTCAGAGCATTTTGTCAGGCATTGACTTTTTACTGATTGGGGTGATAATTGCATTGCAGGAGAGGCGCCCGGTGCAGCTGGCATGGGTGATTTTGGCAGCCATTCTGCTTCAGGAGGGGGTAGGCACTCTCCCATTCGGTTCGGCGTTACTTTTCTATGTCTTTGCAATAATTGTCTTTTACGGGGGCCGGGCCCTGTTTGAAGCGGAAAATTTCTTTTTCATCTTTCTTGTTTCAGCGCTTCTCGGATTGTTGCACTTCATTTTCACCTTTGCCATTGCCGACCTGCACAGCTTACACACAGACATTACCAGACTAGGCGTGGAAAGCGTAATTCAGGCTCTGCTGATTCCGCCTTTGTGGAGACTTGCATATTTTCTGAGGGGAAAGGAAAAAGAAAATGAAAATCGAGCTTGAGGGAGAAGGTTACCAGCCATCAAAACCCGGCCTGATATTTATTCAATGCCTGGTGCTCGCTCTCTTCGTCACTTTTGTGCTCCGGTTCTGGTATTTGCAGATACATATGGGAGAGGAATTCGCTGAGCGCGCTTCCAGCAACCGCCTTCACTATAAGCTGATTTACGCTCCCCGCGGTTTTCTCCAGGACCGTAACGGCGTTTTGCTGGCGGAAAATCTGCCGGCCTTCGCTCTTACCCTTAATCAGCAGGATTGCCCCGATATTACCGCAACAATTTCTCAGGTGAGCAACTGGACAGGCATTCCCGCTGAAACTCTGCTTACCCGCTATCAGCAGGAACGCCAGAAGAGCCAGCGCCCCGAACCCATTTCTCTGATTGTGGGGATTCCGTTTGATCAGGTAGCGAAGATAGAGCCCTTCGTGCAGAGGATGCCTGAACTTTCCATTGAAACCCGCACCCGGCGTAATTATCCGCATGGGGCGCTCTTTGCCCATATCCTTGGTTATGTGGCCGAAGCCAACGAAAAGGAAATGGAAAGAGATCCCGATCTTTCCCTGGGCGATGATATCGGCAAGCTCGGTCTTGAGTCCAAAATGGAAAAACGGTTGCGGGGCCAGAAAGGCCGGGCGCAGGAAGAACGAAATGCTTATGGAGTGACCCTCTCATCTTCCATTGCCCGGGAAGCCCAGAGCGGCGACTCCATTACCCTCTCCCTTGACCTTGAAGTGCAAAAGCTGGCGGTCAAAGCCCTGGGCGAGCATTCGGGCTGTATAGTGGTTATGGAGCCTTATACCGGAAAGGTTATCGCTCTGGTAACTCAGCCCTCCTTTGACAACAATGCCTTTTCCACCGGTCTTACCAGCTCTCAATGGGATGAACTGAGGAATAACCCGCGCTTTCCCATGCAAAACAGAACCATTCAAAGCGAATACCCCCCTGGCTCAGTCTGGAAGCTGGTGACCGCCGGGGTATTTTTGAAAGAAGGAATCAACCCTAATGAAACGGTATTCTGCTCCGGCGCTTATCGCCTGGGCAACCGGAACTTCCGCTGCTGGAAGCAGGGGGGGCACGGCAGCATGAGCATGAAGGCTGCTTTGATGAACTCCTGTGACGTATACTTTTACCACATGAGCGACCGGGTGGGGATTGACAAAATATCCGCCTATGCCAGGGCCTGCGGCTTCGGGGCTCAGACCGGCATAGATCTCCCCTATGAACGGGGCGGCCTGGTCCCTTCGCGGGAATGGAAGCGCCAGCGTACCGGATCCTCATGGCAGCGTGGGGAAACTCTTAACGTATCCATCGGTCAGGGGGCGACCCTGGTTACTCCCCTGCAGGTGGCAGTTTATACTTCCGCCCTGCTCAACGGCGGCTACCTGCTCAAACCAAGCCTCATTCTGTCGGAACCGCCGCAGGTTACCGGAAAGCTGCCGTCAACCCCGGAAGAACAGGCTTTTCTGGTGGAGTCGATGCGCCTTACTGCCGAAAGCGGCACTGCACGGGTTATTGCCCGCCCGGATGCCGTTATGGGCGGCAAAACCGGTACAGCTCAGGTGCGGCGCATTGATAATGAAAGGCTCAAGACCCACCAGATGGCATATGAACACCGCGATCATGCCTGGATTACCACCTGGGCGCAAAAGGGCGACAAGTCTTATGTCATTACGGTTATGGTGGAGCACGGAGGAGGCGGCAGCACTACTGCTGGACCGGTTGCCCGCGATATTTACAGATACCTGCTTGATGACGCCTACCCCGGCAGTCAACCCCATATGAACCTGCTCTCCCAGGCAATAGAAAAGTTTGAAAAAAACGGATACAGCCCTGATATGCAACAATAACCATAAACCATAAAAAATGATATGCTTCCGCTCAACCCGATAGAACGCATGGATAAACAAATGCTGGCTCATATCAACTGGAGCCTGCTGTTGATGATGCTCGCGCTGTTCATTACCGGAATAGTAAACCTCTACTCCGCCAGCGCAAGCCTCCTGGAAGGAGGAATACAGCTGAATAATTTTTATCAGAAGCAGCTCATCTGGGGAGGGGTCGGTATGCTGACTATGTTGGGCGTAATGCTGTTTGACTACCGTCACCTTAAAAACGTGACCATATTCCTGTACGCAGCGGCGATTATTCTGCTGATTCTTGTTTTGCTGGTGGGCTCGATTTATTCCGGGGCAAGACGCTGGCTGGATCTCGGCATCCTGAGTTTTCAGCCTTCAGAGGCAGCTAAAATCAGCGTACTGCTCATGGGCGCTCTGGTTCTGTCCCGCTCCAAGGACCCCCTTGGCCCAGTCGGGTTGCTGGGCGCCATAGCTATAGGCGTGGTGCCTGCATTTCTGATTGTCATGCAGCCGGACTTGGGAACATCTCTGAATATTCTGATGATACTGGGCGGGCTGATTTTGTTCAGGGGCATAAAACTTTGGTTATGTGCGCTTATCGGCGGCACATGCACCCTCAGCGCTGTCGGCTATTTTTTCCTTTACAAACTGGGGACGCTGCCATCCTGGTGGAGCATGCTGCACCCCTACCAACAACGGCGGATCATGACCTTTCTCAATCCGGAAAACGACCCGCAGGGGGCGGGATACCACATCCGCCAGGCCCTGATAGCCATCGGGTCGGGCGAAACCTGGGGCAAGGGCTTCCTTGAAGGTCCTCAAAGCAAACTGCTTTACCTGCCGGAACGCCACACCGACTTTGCCATTGCTGTTTTCGGCGAAGAGTGGGGCTTTGTCGGCTGCGTATTCCTTATGGCCCTGTTCTGCCTGTTTCTGCTCTCAATTTTTACTACTGCAAGAGACGCCAAAGATCGCTTCGGCACCTATATTGCTGTCGGAGTGTTCTTTTATTTTTTCTGGCAAATTTTCATTAATATAGGTATGGTGGTCGGACTGTTGCCGGTGGTGGGCATGCCGCTGCCCTTCATAAGTTATGGGGGAAGCTCCACGCTCGTTAATTTCTGCCTGGTGGGGCTGGTGCTGAATGTAAGTATGCGCCGTTTCGTGTTTAAAACTAAGTAGACAAAACTAGTGAGGTTTCTATGGCCAGAGATGAAATTAACGCTTTTTTGGGCTCGGGCACGGTATATACGGGAGACCTGTCCTTTGAAGGCGCTGTACGCATCGACGGCACTTTTTCCGGCAATATTACATCGGAAGGCACCCTGATTGTAGGGCAGGGCGCAAATGTAAAGGGCTCGCTCCGGGTGGGCGCGCTTGTGGCCAGCGGCTCAATTGAAGGCGAAGTGGTGGTAAGCGGCAAGGCTGTTCTGCATAAATCAGCAACTCTGCAAGGGAAACTGGCGACAAAACTGCTGGTAATGGAAGAAGGCGCCATGCTTGACGGAGATTTGTGCATGAAAAATCTTGATAAACGGGAAGATGCCATGATAACGAATCATGACTGGGCCCCGCAGAAAGAATCTTTGCAATAACCCTTGCATCATCCTAAATTTCAGGGAAAAATATTTTCGGGCTTGTCATTTTCTTAAGAGTATACTAATATAAGAGCTAACAATTTCAAAGATTGTTTACAGGGACGTTTAACGTTTTACATAAATAAGGCAGCGCCAGGGCTGCCTGCCTGTTTTAAAACAGGCCTCAGGCACAGGGACAACTACCATGATAGATTTAGATTTTACCGCGATCATCCAGTTTGTGAACTTTCTCATCACCATGGTAGTTTTAAACTACCTGCTTATTACCCCCATCCGAAAAATCCTTAAACAGCGCAAAGAATCCATGCAGGAAATGCAGGGTGCCATCAGTATGGCCCGCGATGCTTCTGAAGATAAGCTTGAAAATTATAATAAATCTTTGGTGGACTACCGGGCAGAAGCTACCAGAGAGCGTGAAAAGCTGCGCAACGATGCTTTGGCCCGCGAACGTGAAATTACTGAAGCGGCGCTTGCCGAAACCCAGGCCCGGCTGCAAAAGGCCAGAAGCGATATCTCCGCTCAGGTCGATGCCGCCATGGCCGAGTTGAAAGACAGCGTGCCCGCTCTGGCTAAAGAGGCTGCCAGTAGAATTCTCGCTTGATTCGAGGTTTTCTGGTTCTTGGATAACTGGCGGAAACGGCCTTCGCTGCAATGCTTCAGCTGGTTGCTGCCGTTCTGCAAGAGCAATGGAAAGGGTATAGTTTATGCGATATATCTGGGGAGTTGTAATTATCCTTCTCTTGATGTCTACCCCGGCGCTGGCTGCTGGCCATCTTACAGACGCCTCATGGACCGACCTTAAATTCAGAACCATAAACTTTTTGCTGTTTGCGGGCATCCTGATCTGGCTGCTCAGACGCAAGGTGCGAGACTATTATGTCGGACGCCGTCAGAAAATTGCTGAAGATTTGGAGAACCTTGAGCGGGAAAAGGCCGATGCCGAACGCCGTCTGGCTGAGGTTGAAAGCAGAATAGCCAATCTCAAGGCCGAAGGCGAAGCCATTCTGGCTGAATACCGCAAACAGGGCGAAAATATTCAGAATGCAATCATTGCCAGGGCTGAAACTACGGCTGCTCAGATTACCGAACAGGCCAAGTTTACCATCGACAATGAAGCAAAAATGGCAGCGGATAACTTACGCGAATCGGTTGCCGACATGGTGGCCGAGGCTTGTGAAGAGCTGTTAAAAAAGCAGCTTGGAAAAGAAGAGCACGCAAAGCTTATTGATAAATATCTCAACAAGGTGGTGCTCAATTGAGTAACAACATTGCCACGAGAAGGTATGCTCAGGCCATATTTGATATTGGTCGGAGCAAGGGTCAGGCAGACCTTATGCAGATAGGCAGAGACCTTGAAGCGCTGAAAGAGTGTCTGGATATTTCCCCCGAACTTGCGAATCTGTTCGCAAACCCTGTCTTCTCCAATGATGAGAAGGGCAAGGTTCTGAACAGTCTGCTGGACAGGGGCGATGTTTCTGAAATTACGAAAAACTTCTGCCGTCTGCTTCTGGAAAAAGGCCGTTTGCCTCTTTTGACGGATATAGCGACCGCTTATCAGGATATGCTTGACCAGATGGAGGGCATTATCAGAAGCGAGCTTATAACCGCTGTCGAGCTCAGCCCCGAACGGCAGGCTGAAATTAAAAGCAGCCTTGAAGCCAAGTCTGGCAAGAAGCTGGCCATGACCTTCAGCGTTGACCCCGATATTATAGGCGGGCTCATCCTAAAAATTGACGACCGTGCGCTTGATGGAAGCCTCAGAGCGCAAATCAACATCCTTCGGGAAAATATGAAACGAGGTGAATAGGGCCATGCAGATTAGATCTGAAGAAATCAGCAAAATTATTCAAGAGCAGATCGAAGGCTACGAACAGCGCGTGGAGATGTCGGAAACCGGCACTGTGCTGTATGTGGGTGACGGTATTGCCCGTGTGTATGGTGTAAAGAACGCCATGGCCATGGAACTTCTCGAATTTCCGGGCGGCATCATGGGGATGGCGTTGAACCTGGAAGAAGACAACGTGGGTGTTGCTCTTCTCGGGGGTGACGTTGACATTAAAGAAGGCGACCCGGTGAAGCGTACCGGACGGATTTGCTCGGTTCCGGGAGGCGAGGCGGTTATGGGGCGCGTTCTCAATCCGCTGGGGCAACCTATTGACGGTCTTGGCCCGGTCAGCACCGAAGAGTTCCGTCCGGTTGAGTTGAAAGCCCCCGGCATTATCGCCCGTAAGTCCGTGCATGAGCCCATGATGACCGGTCTCAAGGCAATTGACGCAATGACCCCCATTGGGCGCGGTCAGCGCGAACTGATTATCGGCGACCGTCAGACCGGCAAATCAGCGGTGTGCATTGATGCTATTCTGGCCCAGAAAGATACCGATGTTCACTGTTTCTATGTTGCCATTGGACAGAAGAAATCTACCGTAGCCCTGGTTGCTGATACGCTTCGCAAGTATGGCGCTATGGAATACACAACCATTATTTCCGCAACGGCCGACGATCCGGCTCCGCTTCAGTATATTGCCGCCTATTCCGGCTGTACCATGGCTGAACACTATCGCGACAACGGCAAACATGCTCTGATTGTATACGACGACCTTTCAAAGCAGGCCGTTGCCTATCGCCAGATGTCACTGCTTCTCCGCCGCCCTCCGGGACGTGAAGCATATCCTGGCGACGTATTCTACCTTCACTCGCGTCTGTTGGAACGGGCAGCAAAACTGAGCGACACCCTCGGCGCCGGTTCGCTTACGGCTCTGCCGATTATCGAAACCCAGGCCGGAGACGTTTCCGCCTATATTCCGACTAACGTGATTTCCATTACCGATGGTCAGGTGTTTCTTGAACAGAACCTGTTCAACTCCGGGGTCCGCCCGGCTATCAACGCCGGTATTTCCGTATCCCGAGTGGG
>JAFQMU010000179.1 GCA_017421085.1 Desulfovibrionaceae bacterium
TCAAAGCCCTGCCGTACCAGGCGGGAAGTAAGAGCGCGGGCAGTAATAATTATTTCTGTTTCGCTCAAATTCAGGCAGTGCTTGATATTTCCCACCCCGAGAGTCCAGTTGACCATTACCGGAGTTTTGCAGGCCAGCAAAACGGCATAGTAGGTGCTGATTACCGCTGCAGAACAGGGCAGCATTATGCCAACCCTTTCGCCGGGCAGGGCAATGAATTTGCTGCGCAGGGCCTCGATTCCGACAAGCAGGGAGCGATAAGTTTTTACTCCGCTGGAATAATCCAGCAAAATCTGCCGCCGCGGAGCCTTCCTGGCCTGTGCCAGAAACAGAGAAGGCAGCGATGGGCTGACTGTTCCTTCAAGATTTGGACATGCGGGCAGCCCCAGCCGGATATCCGCCCCTTTCCTTTCATGCGAAAGCCAGTTCGCGGGTATGGTCTTCTGCTCAGCCACTTTTCCGGTCAGGCGGCCCTGAGTGGCGGCCAGCACGTCATTTACGGTAACCAGGGTGTCCAGATCGGCGATATTGTGACCAAATTCATTTTCAATCCAGACAGACAGCTCCGCAATTGACAGGCTGTCCATATCCAAGTCAGCGGCGAGGCGCATTTCCCGGCTTATTGCTTCACGTCCGGAAATTTCCTGAAGATGCGCCTGCACCTGCTCCCAAACCGCACTGGAAATTTTGATGTCGGAATAGGCCGTGGGCAGAGCCGGGGACTGGAGCTGTTCCAGCGGAACCGGTTCGCTGCCCTGCCAGAAATAGAGCGGAACCGCCGCGGCCGGGGCGGAAATTTCATTATAATAGTTTTCCAGCCAGGCATTGACTTCCCTGCGCTTGTTAGACTGGGCGGCCAATGCGTTGAATTCCTCAAAAATGCCGAACTCAACCGTTACCCTGCGGCGGGGCATGAAGAAAAACAAGTTGAAAGGCAAAGCCAGCAGCCCCTGCCGAAAAACCTTTACCAGCCGGGGGTAAACACCCCAGGCCCGGGAAAAACGGCTTCCCCACAGGTTTGAAGTGCGGGCCACAATCAGGGTGGGCAGGGGGCGGCCCATTTCCCGCAAGCCCTTAAGCACCTGATCCAGACCGGAATTTCCCGAAATCTGCTCGTTCTGCTGCCGGTAGGTGTGCCCCGAAGGGTAAAGCATCACATTTTCACCGGCGGCCAGGGCCTTGACCACGTTTTGCAGGGCCTCGTTCACACCCTGCCGGGCCACGCGTCCCTTTTTGGTCACATCAGGAATGACAATTACCCGGATTATTTTTTGAAAAATTTTCTTCAAACCGGGGCGGTTGGCCTGGGCCTCGTCAGCCAGAGGACGGGGACGAAACCGCCTGCCGATAATGCTGTATAAAATAACCGGGTCAATCAGGGCCGGATGGTTCGGCAAAAACAGGCAGGGGCGCCCGGCCTCCTTTGCCTTGTCCAGCACAGCCTGCAACCCCTTTACCTGAAGGCGGTATCTGAAAGCCAGAGCTATCCTGAGAATCACCAGTATAACGGTCAA
>JAFQMU010000180.1 GCA_017421085.1 Desulfovibrionaceae bacterium
AATAATCAGGGCATATCCCGGCCCTTTCTGCGGATTGTTTCTGATTTCAATAATCATTGGTAATCAACCTCCGGCGGATTCGCTTCCGATTCAGCCTGCCAGTATACGCAGCAAGTCGCCCAGACGCGAGTTTTCTGCAACATTGAAATCGCTGCCGCTGTGGTCGGCATTGCCTCTGGCCAGATCGAGAAATGCGGCAAGCCAGTCGCGGTAGAAATTACGATCAAAGGCGGACTGATCTTCCGGCAGCTCAGGATAGCCCTGCACTTCCGGCATCGGTTCAAACAGGCTGAAGTATTTGCCTCCGATTTCCACTTCCCGCTTTTCGGCGGCGCCGGGCTTAAAGCCCAGCCAGTCCACGTATGAGTTAATAATGTTGGCGGCCTGGCTTACCTGCTTCCAGACCAGTTTTTCCAGACTGATATTCCGGTAACGGGAAGCCTTTCTTATTGCCTCTTCCAGCTGCCCGCGCAGGTTCAGGCGGGCCGCGCCCTCAACGAGCTCATGCACAAACTGGCCGAACTCCTGCGCAGGAAACTTGTAAAAACCTTGCCGCACACTGCTTTCCGCCAGAGAATGCAGATGGGCAATCCAGCTTTTTTCAATAGACATGGCAAAATATCCGGCTTCGTCCACAGGCAGCTTTTCAACGTTGACAGGCCCAGGGGTATTTCTGCCTGTATCCGCGGCCTCATCGCCAGCTCCCGCAAAATCGCCGAACAGCTCGCCAAGCAGGTCGTCCGCCGAGGTGCGCGCTCCCAGGCTCGCCTCGGTAAGCGCGTTGTTTTCCTGACTTTGCGGGGCGTTTTCTCCTTCCAGCTGAAAGTAGAGATCATAATAATAATAATCGGGCAGCTGCATATCGGCGAGCAGGCGCCCGAAGCGCTGCTCCTGCACGTTGATGGCCAGATAGGACGAAAGGCGCCTGGCCAGTTTGATTTTGGCCTTGCGTTCTTCCTCCCGGTCATCGCTGCGCCAGTAAGGGGCCAGCCGGTCGTAAATCAGCCTGCTTTCGTGGGCGATGCGCCCTTCAAGCTGTTTCAGTTTAATTTCCGGGTTGCACATGGGGCGCAGACTTTCTCTCAGATAGGTAATGCCGCCGTCGCCTAGGCACATGGCGCTTTCCCAGGCTTTTTGCGGATTTTTAAAAAACGGAGTGACTTCAGGCGAGTTGATGAAGCCGCTGTACAGGCCGTTGATATATTCTTCCTGATCTTTGCGGATGCCCACTTCCCTGTCGCCGTCATAGTCAAAAAGCCCTTTGGCCTTGAAATTGGGGTTGCGCAGCCAGAACAGATTGTTGAAGGGGGAGCCGTCCCAGTCGAGCGGCCAGTCATATTGTTTGCCGAAAAAGTCCAGCAGGGAGGCGTGCAGACGATTTTTCCAGCGTCCTTCCGCAGTTGCCGATGCCCCCATTTTTTCTTCAAACTCCAGATCAAACTTGGTCAGAACAAAAAAGAGCGCCTTGGACTTGTCTTTGCGCTCCTCAGGGGTTTCGCCGTGAGTCGCCCTTACCCAGGCGTCAATTACCCCGGGCAGATCCTGCACCTCCTGATTGCCGGGCCCAATGCAGAGCAGCATGCTGCTCAGTTCATTTTCCGCGCAATAACGCTCAAACAGATAAGAAACCTTGCCCCGCAGGAAGAATCCCTGCAAGGAACCGGGCTTGCCGATTTCCTGGTGAATGTTTTTAATTTTCAGACGTGACCGGTAGCCGGGGAAGTCAAGCAGGTCTACATGCTCAAAAAGTTCATCCGGCTTGTCGGGCATCACAATGGTCAGCTCGGCCGTGAGGGCGGTAACCAGATTGCGGGCCATGCGGGCTGATTTTCCTGTTTTTGTAACTACTTCAATATAATCTTCATCCTCGCCGCCTTCCTGGCCTAGACCGGCCAGAGTAGCCACGTCAATAATGCTGCGCTCGCGGGGAATGAGCGCATCAAGCCCGCAGAAGGCCTCTTCCTCCCGTCCGAGGGTGTTGAGGGCCCGAGCCAGCTCCAGGTAAAGCGCTGTAAACTCTTCCACATTGTCCCATATATGCGCAAACAAAACAGCCCGATCTTCAAGAACCAGGCGGGGAGCAAGCTGCTCCGCCCGTGGCCAGAAGGCGCGATCCAGCGGATTGATGCGCACCGAGGTGGAAAAACGCTGCGACACATACTCATGCAAATCTTCCATGTCGTCCCTGTCCGGCCCGGACACAGAGAGCGCCGCCGCCTTCTTGCCCAGGGCATCAAGGCTTGCCCGCATCGCCTCCACATCCGGCAGGTCCTTGTGCTCACAGTCGGAATAAAAGGTATTGGCGATAATTTTTACAATATCCATTTCCGACAGCAGCCCCAGCCTCACCGGATACCCGGCCGGAGTATCCTGGGGGGTAAGCGTAAAACGGGTAACCAGGCCGGTTGACTCCTTGCCGCCTTCGGGGTTGATGTCTTTGAGAAAATCATAATGCCCGCTGCCGAAGCTGGCAGGTAATGAGCCGTTTTTGTTTCTGGCCAGAGCCGAAATGAGATATGACTTGCCCGCCTGGCTGGGCCCGAACACCCCGACGCACATTTTACGCAGAGCGGCAGCCTCGCAGCGGCGAAACAGCCGGGCGCTTTTGCGCAGACGACCCAGCAAAGGATCCGCGGCATTTTTTACCAAATTGCGGTTGTCATCAATCCAGACCTGAGCCGCTTCGACTGCGGCCGCCAACTGTTTTGCCCGATTGGACAGGGCATTGGCCATTTCCGGCATGGGAAACTCCTGTTTCTGACTAAACTGAAGTTATAGCAAGTTTCTCTGTTCAGGCAAAATGATTTACAGGCAAAGCAACCTGGAGCTGCCCTGCGCCCCCGGGGCATGAAAAACGGGGTTGCAGACCTGCCGCCCCCTGCCCGGGGATGTCATTCCTGCGCCTGTAAAGGTCGCTTTCAAGGCCCGGTCAGCCTAAATATTGTCGAGCACGCCCGTATCCAGCCAGTATCCCTCCTCTTCCGAGAGCGTTTGCAGGCGCACAAGCAAATCGCCAAGCCCGGACGAGCCGTCGCTGCGCTCCACATCGATGATGCTCAGCTCCCCCTCATCCCGCAAATCCACGGCATCTGATGCCATGAGGCGCTCTTCATCATCTTCGCGCATGGTAAAGCCGAGCGTAATCCTGTAGGGGCGCAGATTTTTAGCCCTGGCGATAGCCTCCTGGTCAGCATACTCCAGGCTGTACAGCCGGGTGGTGGTCCAGCGTGAAGTTGAAATCTGCCGGAAGCCTACAGCCATGGGAGTATTGAATTCCACTGTTTTAGTCAGTTCCAGCTCGGCCGGGTTGTCCACATCCGGGGTAAACCACACCCGCGAGGGGAGAAGCTGGCCGTTTTTATCAAGTTCGCCAATGAATCTGGCTGTGGACTTCAGTTTAAGCGAGCTGGTATCGAATGAAAAACCTTCCAGATGCCCTTCCGCCAGGGCGCAGACAATGGCCCCGGCAACCACGGTGGTTTTGGGGTCATCAATATACCCCAGAGAATTGGCAAAAGGATACCAGCTGCCCACGCGGTAGCGGTGCATGGGCACCACTCTGTCCGGCGGCAGAGGCAGCTTGGCCAGAGGCGCCCCCGCCACACCGGGCCAGCAGGAGGGGCGGCCTGTGAGCAGAAGCAGGTCGCAGCCGTAAAGGTGCACCACCTCGCACAGGTCGGCCAGAATCTGGCCTATGGTCTGGCGCACAGTACGGTCAACCTCGTGCAGGTTTACGCTCAGCTCAAATTGAGTCAGGCTGAACTGTTCCGCCGCTGCGGTATCAACCCGGGCCAAAGCGCTGCGCAGGGGCGCTTCCAGATAGTTAAGCACCTTGGGGGCAGGGGGTGCGCTTAAAAAATCTCCTATTTTGCATGAAAATGTAGCGCTGCCCGCCTCCAGAGCTGCCTTTTCATAGGCCGCCAGAATGCCCAGCCCCACCGGCATGGCGAGCTGACGCATCCACTGCCCGCGCAGCATTCTGTCCTGCTGGGTCTGACCGGGGGAGTCTTTGAACAGGCCGCTGAGAATATTGCGGGCATCGTGCACCCCAAGGCTCTGCAAACTGTTGCGCAGGGCTCCTATCAAATGATTTTTGATTACTGCGCTCAGAATATCATCGCCGGCGATGTTGAAACCGTCGCGAAATTCCAGCCGGGGCCTGATGCGGGCGCTGGTGGCCTCACCCCCCAGCACCTCAAAGCTGGTAATGGACAAATCGGTAGTGCCCCCGCCCATATCAATGCTGGCTACCCGCAGGGAGCGCCCATTGAGCCCGGGGCGCTCCCGGCCAAGCAGTTTGAAAAACTCAGCGGCATCTCCCTGAAATTTTTCACTCAGCTCATTATAAATATACACAATCTGAGTGCAGGTGGCTTCATCCCAGTCGCAACGCACCTCCGGAGAGTTGCGCCAGTCAGAATGCTTTCCGGGAAGCGGGGGAGTTGCATGGCCGGGGGCGTCAGCCCGCAGCCACTGTTTCCAGCCGAGGCATTCCCACACCAGCCCTACCGCCCAGGCGGCCCAGCGTTTATAGGTTTTCTGCTCGGCAATGGGCATGGCCGTGGGCACTGTAAGAATAATCCGGCGCAGGTGGCGCGGCAGGTCGGGATATTCACGCCCGCCCCGCACCTGCGGGCTGTTGATGGTCACCAGCGCCTGCATGATTACCTCAGCAAGCAGGAACATCATCAGTGAACTTCTGGTAAAACGGGCCTCAAAGGCGACTTCATCCTGCTGATTGCGCAGGGCTGGGTAGCGGGCTTTGTTCTGCGGGGTAAGCCGGGAAAGGGGAGTGCCCTCTTTATTTACATGCTGAATAAAAATGCCTCGGGTGGCCGGCGGCTCGATCTGCCCGTCGGCATACTGACCGTTGTAACGCCATTGTTGCAGCCGGGCGCGTTCATCCCAGAGATAACGCTTGGGGCTGGACATGCCGGTGCTGCCCTCAGCGCCGCGGGCCTGGGCGCAGAGCCGGGAGGCTTCCGGCCCAACCCTCACCGGGGAGGGCCAGACAAAGGCGGGCGTCTGACGGCCGGAGCGGGCGGAAAGCCTGGCGTTGCCGAAAGTGGCCTCAGAGAATTCCACCCGGGTTTCAACAGGCTCGGCATAAAAATTTTCAGGGGCGCTCAAATCGCGAATTTGCAGCAGATATGAATCATTCAGGCTGGTTGGACGCTGGGGGATTGTTTCCACCAGCAGACCGCTCATCCGCGAGTTGCCCAGGTCAAGCACCAGATCAACATCTACCGGCAGACTGTGAGCAGGATCGCCTACCTTTATATCGGGGAAAATTCCAGCCAGATGCAGGCTTTCAAGGAGGGTGAGGTAGCAGGCCATATATTCCATGACCGGGGCGGTAAAACCTGCGTTTCGCGACAGTCGGGCTTTGGGGTTCTGTTGCCGGTAAAGCGTATAAACGCTCTCCAGCCAGGCATCAACCCAGCCTTCATTGAGAAACCACGCGTTATCCCGCTCATGATGGGCCAGACGGAAAAATGAATTTTCCGAAACATTCTGCGGGCTCAAGGCAAAATAAACCGGATGGCCGGGAATGCGCTCTTCCACGCCCGTGTCAAAAACCAGCGTAACATCATAAACAGGCGGTTCTTTAAGGCTTTCCTGCATTGAACTCTGAGAAGAAACAACCGGGCTGTCAGCATCCTGCCGGGGAGGGGCAGTACGCCTTTTTACTCTCAGTCTGGCCCAGTTGCTTGGCCCGCATTCAAATTTCTGCGCCTGATCAGGCCAGCGTTCCGCCTTCAGGCAGAGGAAAGGAACCGGCAGCCATACCCCGTTGAACAGCTCAAAAGCCTGACGGGGCTCAACTTCGTATGAAAGTTCGGCAACTTCACTGGTTCCTGATTTAAAATGGCATTGGGCGGGCGCATCCCAGACCAGCGGGAAAAGATTCCAGGCTGTGCGCATGTCATTTTGAGGCGCGCCCATTCCCGGGCCGGGCGATGCGAAACCAGGGGACTGAGGAACGGAGACATCCGCGCGGGGCTCTTCGCGAAACGGCTTGCGCAGTCTGGCCAGAGGTTCAGCGTCAAGGTCTACCGCTGCGTCAAAGAATTGCAGACAGCCGCCGGGGATAATGCTGATCATTTTGTTCGCCATACTTCACTCCGCTGATAATTCCCCTCAACTTACCCTAAAACCGGGGCAGATGCAATTAGAACAGCCAGTTGCCCGGCAGCCGCATTTTGATTCCGGCTTTTGCGCCCTGTGTTTTGGCTGAAGGAATTTCCCTTGTCTCAATCAGGGCAACACTGAACCCGGGCGCAACAAAATTCAGATCTGCCTGACCTGTCCGGGCCTGAGCAGTGATACACCAGAGCAAAAACTCCGGCTAATCCGGGGACAACCCGGCTTCCCGTTCAGCTTCCGCCGCCCCCAGACAGTGCGGCATGCGGAAGAGGCTTACGGCATACAGTCTCCCCCGGGCAGGCTTGACTGTGTCGCGGCGTTGCAGGCAGCTGAGATTTCAGGTTCACTCCGCCGCCCTGGCTATCTGGGGTTTTCCCGGAAAGGAACCGGGCCCCATTTATGCCCGCTTCCCCCTCTGGAGCGCCCGGTGCAGACCGTATTCCCATTCCTGTCTTTATAACAGAGCACCTGATTGGAGTGATAGCCGTTGCCGTTGGGGCACACTGCCCCGCCGTCCTCAATCACCAGGCGATCATCCTCAAGACGGGCCCGGGCCGGGCCGTCGCAGTTGAACATGGGCTTTCCGTTTTTATCCAGCTCAGTAATCCTTATCTTCCCCTGCCCGTTATTTTCAAAACAGTATTCCACTATCACCGGCTGCCTGGTATCAATGTTCATCAATCCGGTGGGGGCGTCCCAGCAGCCATTCAAAAACTGCATATTGTCGGGATTTTCCGGAATTTCAAGATTCTGCGCTTCTTCAGTCGGCGGTTCGGAAACCTCCGGCATATCCCCCGGATTTTCAGGATATTCTTCGGGAACTTCGTCAAAATCAGGCAGCTCAGGCAGGGCCAGTTCAGGAAGCGGCGGAATATCCGCTTCAGGAGCCGGGGTTGAATTCTGCAAAGGCAATTGGAGAACCGGCTCTGGAAGCGGCTCGGAAAAGCATTGGGCCAGGCGCATTTCCAGCTCATTCTGCAAAAGCTCCAGCTCCGAACGCAGGGAGCCTTCAAGCATTTGCGCCTGCAACAGTTCCGGAGAAGGCTGCCCGTTATCCGGCTGTGACTGCACCACTGGGGTCGGAGTGCGGGAACACCCGCCCGGCAGAAGCGAAAAGGCCGGCAGCCCGAAACCGGGGCTCAGAAAGTAGAGAAGAAGCGCCACAAGCAGCGCCCCCAGCAAAAAAGCCAGCAATGCCCATGGTAAGGCAAACTTATGAATTCTTTCTTCCTGAGAAGATAAAGGCGCTGATAAAGCCTCAGCCTCCCCTGAGCCGGCCGGAGCAGGGGCAGAAATCGAGGCAGCGGCAGCCGCCCCCCCTGCAATGAGAGGAGCCTGGCGCAACCGGGTGAGCATTTCCGGCCCTGCGGCGCCCGTGCCTGAAGAGAAACCCCAGGCGGTCAGCACCGGAAACCCGTTTACCGTATAAATAAATTCTTCTCCCGGAAAGGTCAGGGCCATTTCCAGCAGCACCCCGGCGGTATGCTGATTGCTGTCCTGACTGGATTTCAAAGTCCGGGACAAATTATAGACAGCGTTCCCAAGCTGATACAGCCGCTCCCGCACAGGGGCCTGCGCCTGCGGGGGCAGATCGACAAGCCTGACAGCCTGCCCGCCCGGCATAAATTGCGCCTGCTCAGCAGTGTTTTGCGCCTGCCCCGGCTCTTCAGGGGGGAGAAAATACCAGTCGGCTTTACGGTGCACGTCATCCGGCAAAGGCAGGGCAAACAGAGCGGCATGTTCCGGACTTAACCGGGAAGTCACCAGACGGCGAATCAGTTCAAAGCCGCTGAAAGCCTCTGTTCCCTGCCAGGCAAGGGCGTGGTGGTCATTCAAATCTGTACTTGTCAGGTATATGCGGCCTTGCATTCATCTGTCCTGTTATTAGATAGGTTAACGGTCAGTGCGCGTAAATGGCTTATCAAACCAGTTTCTTCTGCCGGAAGGCTCGCCTACGCCTGTGCACAGGGCTTTGGAGCCGTCGGCATTGCGACAGGTGATATTTTCCCGTTCATATTTAGAGCCGTCGGGGCAACGCGCTCCCAAATCGTGGATAAACAGCCTTTCCCCGTTCAGGCGGGCGCGGGCTCCCCCCCTGCATATCTGAGTTTCACGCCCCTTGCGGTCGCGTTCGGTGAGCGTGATGCTGCCGTTGCCCTGGGCATCGAAGCAATATTTCACAGAGATGGGCATATTGGTGCGCGTGCTCTTCAGACCGGTTTGCGCATACCAGCAGCCTTGCAGGAAAGAAAGATCCGTAGGATTTTCCGGAATGACCATAGTGTCAGGCTGAGGCTTCGGTTCGGCTTTCGGTTCCGGCTGTTTCGGCTTTTCCGGGGCAGGCGGCGGGTCTGGAGGCAGTTCAGGCAGGGCCAGTTCAGGCACAGGGGGTGCAGGTTCCGGCTCCGGTTCAGGGAGCGGTTCCGGGGCCGGTTTTGGCGCAGGTTCCGGCTCATCCGGCTGCCCGCACAAAAGCAGACGCAGCTGATATTCATTGCGCAAATAGGCGAGCTCATCGCGCAAGGCCGCCTCACGCCCCTGGGCGCGGTAAAGCTCTTCCAGATAACCCGGTTCATCAACCCCCTGCCCGGGGCTGACAGTCGTCTGCTGTTCCCTGGCGCAACCGGACAAGCCCAGGTCTATGCCCCCGCCAAGGCCGGGAAGCAGCCGGAACAGGATAAAAATCATCGCGGCCGCTGCTGCCAGAAATGCAAACAACGCCCACGGAAAGGGAAAAACATGACGGACGGTCTTCTCATGCCCGGATATTCCGGTATTATCCGCATTCGCGACATCCGCTCGCTGAGGCTCCGCATTCTCAGGTTGGCTGTCTGCACTGACCTCAGAAACAGACAGAGAGGAAGGCGGCAGGTCTGCATTTATATCAACCTTTTCTTCCAGGTTTTCCGCGCCGGATCCTGCATATGCAGCTGCACCGGCAGGAAGAAGCCGGGTTATGGCGCTTGCCCCCTGTTCCGTTTCCGTCAGGGTGCATCCCCAACCCACGAGCAAAGGGCTGAGCTTGCCGTCGCTGTTTTTCAGCGCATAAAGATATGCGCTCGACGGGACGGAGAGAGCGAGCTCCAGCAGGTTCCCGGCAGTAACGGCATTACTGCCCGGCTCCTGTTTCAGCCTTTCAGCCAGAGCGCCGGCCCTGCTGCAAAAAGACGCGAGCTCAGCGCACACTATTTCCTGCTCGCCCGCTGTCAGGGCATCAAGCGGCACAGGAACCCCGGCCCCGTTTGCGTACCAGTCGACGCTGTCCTGCCCGCCTATCGGTTCAGCCAGAACTGAGGCCGCCTGCTCGCCCAGATTGACCCGCAGGGTATGCGCCAGCTGATCATAGGCTGACTGCGCCGCAATTCCCTGCCAGGCCAGAGGTCTGAGCAGGCTGTGCGCTGTGCTTGTAATAAAAGTATAGCCCATGTCGCAGCCCCAAAGCCCGAGTGTCAGTCTTCAACTACTGCGCCGGAATTATGGCGGGCGAGAAAGCCCAGCACATCGCGCGAACCGATGCAGAAGTTGGCCTGCCGGTTGCTTTCCTGATCCGGCTTAATCAGGGTGTTGATACCGATTACCCGCCCGTTTTTGTCCATGCTGGGGCCGCCGCTGTTGCCCTGGGATATTTCCGCCGTGTGAACAATAAGCTGCGGGGAGTCATCCACAATCATACTCACCACCCCTTCGCTGTAAACAATTTCAGGGGCGGCGGTTTCATCGCCCTGCAACAGGGCCGCCAGCTTGGGATCAGCCATGGTAATCAGAGCGGGGTAGCCCCAGGCGCTGACCCTGTCGGTACGTTTAACTCCGGTGCTGAATGTCAGGGGGTAAATTCCGGCTGCTGCCGGGTCTTCCAGCTTGATGACCGCAAAATCTTCTTCTGCATTTTTACCGCAGGCTACCACCTGACCGGCAATCAATCTGCCAAGAGTTTTATTAATTATATAAAAATCGGTGTACCCGCTGACCACGTGCGCATTGGTCAGCACCAGGCCGGGCGCATAGAAAAAACCTGTGCCCAGCTGGGCGTCATTTCCTTTTGCCGCCAGCACCAGCACAACCGCCTGTTCCGCCAGCGCGGCAATAGTTTCAGGCTTTTGGGGCGCTTCAGAAACCTGCAGAGGTTCGATGGTGGCATTGGAGGCAGGCGCAAAGAAATTCTGCTGCCCTCCCGGATCAGGCGGCAGTTCCATGTTGCCGGAGGGAGGAACTGCCTGCCCCGGGCCGGTTTCCGGGGGCAGGGGGCTGCTGTGCAGGGGGGCGCCGGGCTCAGACAGGCACACATCTCCGGCCAGCAGGGTGCGCAGGCGGTCGATTTCAGCCTGCAATCCATCGTTGATTCCCTGCTGAGCCTTGAGCAGCAACGCATCATCCACGGCGGCATTGGGAGCGGGAGGGGGCGAAGGGGCAACAGGCGTGCGCCCGCAACTGCCCAACAGATAGCCCAGCAAAACCAGCAATGCCCCCGCAACAGCCCAGACCCAGGGACGATGCCACCAGGGGCGCCCTTCTTCCGGGCGGGTGTCTGAAGTATTTTGTTCGTTATTCATGGCCTGCCTGCCCAAAGACCGGCTGCATGAGAGCCGGGCTCAGTTGAGTTTTGATTAAGCGCCAATGCCCATAAGATCGTGGGCGTTCTGGTCAAACACGTCAATGGCGGCCTCAGCGGCGACCCGTTCCTGTTCAACGGCTGTCCGGCTGTTTTTAAAAGCTGCGGTCTCTTTGCCATCTGGTCAAGATCAGGATCGGGAGAAGCCTTGACTGGCTTGTTTTTAGAGCCTTTCTTGTTGGATGAGGCCACGCTGTATACTTCTGTATTGGGGGCGGGCAGATTGCGCTGGGAAGCTTCCCAGGCCAGAGTTTCCCGATATTCCTTATCACGGGCGGTCATATTTACGGACACATCATTCAGAATGGAGGCGGTTTCGAGCAGACCGCTTCTGATTTCCAGATAACGGGCCTCAAATTCCTGGGCTGTAATGCGCTTATTCATAAAATCGCCGCGGGCGGCGGCAAAGGCGGCTTCATAGCACTGCCTGGCCTGAGATGCGGATGCAGCGACCGTATCCATCTGAGCGACATCGGCTCCGACCGCCTGGGCGTAATTGCTCAGACGCGTTCTGATATTGCTTTCGGTCTTATGTTTGGCCAGACCGTAACCGGCGACTGCGCCCACAGTTGCGCCGGCGGCCGCCCCGGCAATGGCCCCATAGCCTTTTCCGGTGGCTGCATATCCGGCCAGAGCGCCCATGAACGCCCCAATCAGCGCCCCGGCCCCGGCCCCGGTCTGGACATCGCTTTCGGCTGAACGCAGCTCGGCAATGGGAGAATAGCAGTTGGGGTAATGATTCACCTCAGTAATCTGCTCGCCGTATTTACTGGCGCAGCCGCTGAGCAGCATTCCCGTCATCATGATGCCGATTGTAAATTTCTTCATGCCTCATCTCCTTGCAGATTTTCATGGCAGGTGATTTGTACAGGGCGTCCATACGCATAAAGAACAGCCTGACGGCTGCCTCAAAAGAGCAATTACGATTTTAAGGTTACGCTTCAATTTACCCATAGTCAACAACAGCAATCGGGCATTGCTGACAAATAATCCTGACAGTATCGACAAGTGATGGTTTTTAAGGAAAAAAATTTAATATTTTCAATATGTTCCATAAACACCATTATAAAGTCAACGCTCTTTCCCCAGTCGCTGATGAATGACGGAACTTCAGCTGACTCTTGAAAGGGTCTTTTTCGCAAATGGTTTATCCCAAAACAAATGGCGTCTTACATATGAAAAGTATTGAAAACAATGGGGGCGGGAACGAACCGGTAAAACGGTTTGCTCCCGCCCCTGCGGCTTTTTCAGGCTGTCTGAGCTTCTTCGGCAGGCATGTGCTTGATATTCACGCCTCGTTCAATAAAATAGATTTGTTCCGCCAGATTGGTTGCCCGCCCGCAAACCCGGCTCAGGGCCCTGGCGATCAGGATACTCTGAGTGGCTGAACAGGAAGCCTGCCCGACCTGTTCACGGGCATCGTCATTTTCAGCCAGCCTTCTCATAATGGTTTGCAGGGCTTCAATTTCCATTTCAATGAAATTGTGATCGCCGCGCGACAGCTCCAGCGCTTTGTCCGCCGAGGGCTGTTTGAACAGTTCCATGGCCTGGGAGTACATCTCGCGCGCATTTACGGCAAGCGCGTCAAGAACGGCAAGCATTTCGGGGGTAAGCGGATTTTCCAGCTGAAGGATACGGCGGGCAATGCCCACGGCTTCATCGCCGATTCGCTCCAGCTCGCTGACCATGCGCAGGGAGGCGACCACGAAACGCAGGTCCTGAGCCACTGGCTGGTTGCGCACCAGAATGGCCAGAGCAAGCCCGTCAATTTCATTTTCCTTGGCGTTAATCAGCTCATCGCCGTCAATAATTGCCTGCGCCCTGCCTTTATTTCCCGTTTCCAGCGCCAGCAGCGCTTCATCCAGAGCTATGCCCACGGCTGCAAACATCACCAGAAATCTGGTGCGCAACCTTGAGAGCATTTGCTGCAAGTGAGTTTCCTTGTTTTGCATCAGCCGAACCTGCCTGTAATATAGTCTTCTGTCTGTTTGAGTTTGGGGCGGGTAAACATGGCTTCGGTTTCGCCATGTTCAATCAGCCTGCCCATGTAAAAAAACGCGGTGTAATCCGAAACTCTTGCCGCCTGCTGCATATTGTGGGTTACAATGATAATGGTCAGCTGCTCCTTCAGTTCGTGTATGCTTTCTTCTATTTTCTGAGTGGCAATCGGGTCAAGAGCGCTGGCCGGTTCGTCCATCAGCAGCACATCCGGTTCCACAGCCAGGGCCCTGGCGATGCACAGGCGTTGTTGCTGGCCGCCTGAAAGCCCAAGCGCCGAGCTGTGCAGACGGTCTTTCACTTCATCGAACAGGGCGGCCCGCAGCAGCGCCTGTTCCACCCGGTCGGCGATTTCAGACTGATTGCGTATGCCGTTTACCCTCAGCCCGTACGCAACATTATCAAAAATGGTTTTGGGAAAGGGGTTGGGTTTCTGAAAAACCATGCCTACCCGACGGCGCAGACTGACCACATCAGTGCGTCGCGAATTTATGTTTACCCCGTCAAACAGAATTTCTCCGCTGACTCTGGCATCGGGAATCAGATCGTTCATCCGGTTCAGACATCGCAGGTAGGTGCTTTTTCCACAACCGGACGGGCCGATAAGGGCGGTAACGCAGTTGGAGGGAAAATCCATACTTACATCAAAAAGCGCCTGGGAATTGCCATAAAAGAAGTTGATATTTCGTGTGCTCAGTTTCATGTCCGCTTATTGTTCCTCCTTCAGGGGAAGCGAGAAGAAAAATGCCGTGGCAAAGCCCTGCCAGGGGCTTTCGGCCCATATTCTGCCGTTATGCCGCTCAATGATATGTTTGCTGATGGCAAGCCCGATGCCGGTTCCCGTTCCGGCGCGCCCTTTTTCCACCTGGTAAAAGCGTTCGAAAATCCGCTCCAGCTCAGCTTCAGGAATGCCCGGGCCCCGGTCGGCAATTCCTGTGATTATTTTCCCCTGTTCCCGAAAGTTAAAAACTTTAAGGCTGGAGCCCTGCGGGGCATAGCGGGCGGCATTTTCCAGAAGATTGGCAAAAACCCGGCTCAGCAGACTGCTTTTCCCGCAGATTTGCGCCCCGCTCCACTCGCTCAGATCAAGAGATAATTGTTTTTCCGCCAGTTGCGCGTTTACAGAAGCAAGGGCCTCATTCAGGGGGGTATGGAGTTCAATCTGCTCAGTTGCAAAATCTTCCCTGCTGTTTTCCAGGCGCGAAAGCTCCAGCAAATCGCTGATCAGACGGGAAAGAGCGGTGGCATGGCGGTGAATCACTTTTGGGAATTTTTTGAACTCGTCGGGAATTTCCGCCGCTTCCATCAGAATTTCCGCGCTGCTGCCGATGGCGGTGAGGGGAGTTCTCAACTCATGGGAAATGTTGGAAATGAAATCTCTGCGAATCCTTTCCAGGCGCATCAGCTTGCTGGCATCGTAAAGCACAGCCACCGCTCCCGGACCGGCATCGCTCTCTTCAGACTGCACGGGGCTGGAAACATGGGCAATAATGGTCCGCCCATCCGGCAGTTCAAATTCCCGGCGCATTGCATTCCGGCGTTTATCTTCAGCCTGCGGAGCAATGGCGGTTTCGAGCATCTCCTGCAAGCCTGGCAGGGGGATGCATTCAATCGCCTGTTTCCCCCTGCCCGCAGCTGTGTCTGGAAACATTTCGGCCAGGCTGCGGTTGCAGCGCAGAACATTGCCCTGCTGATCCACCACCAGCACTCCTTCATGCAGGCTGTTGAGAATAGTTTTGAGCTGGGCCTGTTCGTTGGCTGAGGAGTTGATCCGGCTGTCGATATTTTCGGCCATACGGTTTACCGCATCGGCCAGAGGCAAAAATTCGTTGCCCGGCACAATATGCAGGCGACTCTGATAATTGCCCAGAGATATGGACTGCACCACACTGGTCATGGCGGATATTTTGCGGCGGATGCGACTGGTCAGAAAAATGGAAAGCAGCAGACAGAGCAGAATTACCCAGCTCACAGTCCAGATCAGAGATGAAAGCTGGCTTTCAAAGGCGTTTTGCACAATCGCGAAAGGAACGGCTACCCGGACGATGCGGTTGTCAGGCAGACGGGTGGCGGCGTAAATGGAATCGCTGCCAAGGCTGTTGCTGTGGCGCAGAGAGATACCTTCGCCTGTAAGTATGGCGCTTTCAATTTCCGGACGATCGGCGTGGTTATCCACCCCGGGCAGCTGCTCATCAGGCAGGCTGGAGTCCATAATCACCCTGCCCGCAGCATCAGTTACGGTTATGCGCAGATTGTTGGCGCGGGCCATGTCAAGAATGGACTGCACCTGTGCTGTTTCCCCAGGCGCGACAGCGCCGGCAAGTGCGGTCCCGACCAGACGGCTGTAGAGCAGGGCATGCTTTTTGACCATCTCCAGCCGTTCATCTGAAAACTGATTGCTGAACAGCAGCGAAGGCAGCAGTGCGGCCAGAAAGGTAACCAGCCCCAGGGCCAGAAAAAGTTTGGTCTGAAAGGAAATGACGTTGCGGATCATGATTTTGATTTGACGCGGTAACCTATGCCGCGGACGGTTTCAATCAGTTCGCCATGCGGGCCGAGTTTGGCCCGCAAACGTTTAATATGGCTGTCCACACTGCGGGCATAGCCTTCAAAGCTGTAGCCCCAGACCGCATCAAGCAGCTGTTCGCGGCTTCTTACCTGACCGGCGTGTTGCAGCAGATTTTGCAGCAGCTTGAATTCGCTCAAGGTAAGATCAAGCTCCCGATCGCCTGCCCAGGCCTGGTGGCGAACGGCATCGAGGGTCAGAGCGCCGGAATTTACTTCAGATGTATAGGTTTCTTCCCGGCCTCGCCTGAGCACAGCCCGGATACGCAGTACTACTTCCCGCAGGCTGAACGGCTTGACCACATAATCGTCCGCTCCCAGCTCAAATCCTACTATCTTGTCAATTTCCTCACCTTTGGCGGTAAGCATGATTATGGGGATGGCAGCGGTGGAAGCGGCCTGCTTCAGATGACGGCATACGCTCAGACCGTCCATGCCCGGAAGCATCAGGTCGAGCAGAATAATGGCCGGTTTTCCTGAACGGGCCAGCTCAAGCCCCTGTTCGCCGCTTGCGGCTTCCAGGGCTTCAAATCCTTCTCTTTTCAGAGAAAAGGCCAGATTTTCCCTGATATCCTCTTCATCTTCAATTATTAAAACTCGTTCCGCCATGACGCGCTCCTTGTCAGTTTGTTTTGAACCGACACTAACTTATCCGCTTGCGGGCAACAAGCGCGCCGCCCTCATCCGGCGACTGTCGCACAGCCCCATGATGCGGGAACGCCTTCACGGCAACCGGGCTGTTTTGCATCACGCTTACCCTGCCCGATACCGATGACGGACGTGTTGAAAGATTGCGGCAATTATGTGTTGAAAAAGCCATGCAGTCGCCACATTCCGGCCATTGAGGCAACGCGGGGGAGTGGGAAATTCCCTGCACCCGGCCCGGATTCCGGGCGAACCGTCAAACAGGAGAAAACACAATGTTTCGGATAATCGCAGCGTTTTTATGGGGAATGTTGATTTGCGCGCCGGCTTATGCCGCCCCGCAGGAAATAATGATTAACGGTTCAACCACAGTACTTCCGGTAATACAGAAAGTGGGCGAGGCCTTTATGAACGCCAACCCGGAGATTGTTCTGGCCATTTCCGGAGGCGGTTCCGGCAACGGCCTGAAAGCTCTGGGGGAAGGGCTGTGTCAGGTGGCCATGTCTTCGCGCGGCATCAAGGAATCGGAGCGGACAGACGCGGCTGCCAGGGGAATAAAGCCATATCGGATTACCATTGCCATGGATGCGCTGGTGCCTGTGGTGCACCCCGACAACCCGGTAAATAAACTCAGCGTTGAGCAGCTGCGCGAGATTTACGCCGGCAAGATTAGCAACTGGAAAGACCTGGGCGGTAATGACGAACGGATTGTGATAATCTCGCGCGACTCTTCTTCCGGCACCTTTGAAACCTGGGAAGAAATCATCATGAATAAGGGGCGGGTCACTCCGCGCGCCCTGCTTCAGACCTCCTGCGGGGCAGTGGTGCAGGCTGTGTCCAAAAATGAAAATGCCATAGGATATATAGGTTTTGGCTATCTGAATGATTCACTCAAAGCCGTGGATGTAAACGGCGTACATGCGAGTGCGGAAACTGCCCTGGACGGCTCCTGGCCCATTTCCCGCGAACTGTACCTGTTTACTGACGGCGAACCGGAGGGCGGCCTGAAAAAGCTTGTGGATTTCATTCTTGATCCTCTCAAGGGTCAGAAATATGTGCAGGAAATTGGCTACATCCCCTTAAAAAAGTAATTTCCCCCTAATCGCCTGCGGGGGCGCCGACTTTCATTTCAGGCCGAACGCCCCCGCAGGCTTCAGGATTCTTATGTCTACCGCCAATAAAGAGCGTCTGATTCAAATCATCCTGGCTGTGGTTGCCTTCAGTTCCCTGTTGTTTTTGGGGCTGATCACCCTGTTTCTGTTCATGGAAGGCCTGCCGGTGTTCAGGCATGTGGGCATCGGGGCATTTTTTACCGGCACGGACTGGTACCCCAGCGCCGACCCGCCGGAATTCCAGATTCTTCCCCTTATTGTAGGTTCATTGGCGGTTACTCTGGTGGCATCGCTGATTGCCGTTCCTCTGGGAGTGCTGACCGCCGCCTGGATGACCGAAGTGGCGCCGCCCTTACTGCGCCGGATTTTAAAGCCGGTGATTGAACTGCTGGCTGCCCTGCCCTCGGTGGTGGTGGGATTTTTCGGGATGATTGTGGTTGCCCCCATTCTTCAGAATGTATTTGATGCCGATATCGGGCTCAACCTGTTCAATGCCGGGGTAATGCTGGCGTTTATGAGCGTGCCTACCATCTGCTCCATTTCCGAGGATGCCCTGTACGGGGTGCCTCAATCCCTGCGGGAAGCCTCGCTCGCTTTGGGGGCCACCCGCTGGGAAACCACTGCCGGAGTAGTAATTCCCGCGGCCTTCTCCGGCATCGGCACCGCCTGCATGCTCGGCATGTCGCGCAGCATTGGGGAAACCATGGTGGTGCTGATGGTTGCCGGCGGCGCCGGCATTATTCCCGAATGGATTTTTGACCCGGTGCGCCCCATGCCTGCGGCCATTGCTGCGGAAATTGCCGAGGCTTCTTTCAGAGGGGCGCATTATCACGCCCTGTTCGCCATCGGAATGGTGCTCTTCCTGTTCACTCTGGCCTTCAACTGTGTAGCGCAGGCCATATCAATGAAAAAGAATTAATGCGGAGGAAGAAATATGGAAAGTCAGGACAAATCCAGGCAGGGGCTGCCTGATAGTTTCGGATGTTGCAGTCTGCGCGCCCTCCGGCAGGGCGGCATGTTCTCCGTGCTGCGTCTGGCTGCGTTACTGAATATCCTTGCCCTGCTGCTTATCTGCGCTTTTATTCTCTATAACGGGTTGCCTGTGATAAGCTGGGAATTTCTGACCGCAGCCCCCCGCAATTCCATGACTGCGGGGGGGATATGGCCCTGCATTGTGGGCACTGTCTGGCTTGCCCTGGGAGCCCTGGCAATCGCCTTCCCTCTGGGAGTGGCCTCGGCGGTATACCTGAATGAGTATGCCCGGCGCTCCCGCTTCTCCCGTTATGTGCGCCTGGGCGTAAACAATCTGGCCGGGGTGCCTTCAATTATCTTCGGATTGTTTGGAATGAGCTTCTTCGTCATTACCTGCAATCTCGGCATTTCCCTTCTGGCCGGCATACTGACTCTGGCTGTGCTTACTCTGCCCGTAATCATCAGCACTTCTGAAGAGGCTCTGCGCCAGGTACCTGTTGGCTTGCGGGAAGCTTCTTACGCCCTGGGGGCGACCCGGAGTCAGACCATTGCCAGGGTAGCGCTGCCTGCCGCCTTCCCCGGCATGCTTACCGGGGCGATTTTGGGGCTCGCCCGCGCCGCCGGGGAAACCGCAGTGATCATGTTCACCGCCGTGGTGTTTTTCTCTCCTCAGCAGGCGGATTCGCTGCTCAGCCCGGTAATGGCCTTGCCTTATCATATGTATGTGCTGGCTACATCAGGCACGGATATAGATAAGACCATGCCCCTGCAATATGGTACCGCTCTGGTGCTTATGGCTCTGGTGCTGGGAATGAACCTGGGGGCGATTATTCTGCGCGATCGCCTGCAACGCCGCCGGTGATGAGGGGCAAAGCGCCGCCCATCCGGGAGTCTCCCCTCAGTCCCGCTCATCGCGGCCGCTCCTCCCTGGTCCCAGTTTCCCGGCGAAGGTTGGCTGAATAATACTTGCCCCTGCCCGGCAAATACTCAGCCGACTGCCGGGCATCTTCCCCAAACCCGGCCACGGCGGGGCAATCCAAGACGCGATTAAGCGGGGTCGACATCCGGACGCGTTATGAGGCGAATAAGGCCTGCCGCGGCCTTATCCTTCCAATTTTTCGGCTTGCAGCGCAGTATGGGCAGACATGACCGCCCCCCAAGCGCAAGCTGGCCTTTTAACGCTTCCGCCGGGCGGTATGGCAAAAGGCAGGCTATCAGACTTTGTTCCGCCCTCTCCTGCTCCGGGGCCTTGTAAGCCCGCACAAAACCGCCTCAGGCCGTATGCCGCGCCCGCATTTGAGCAACCGGCTTGATAGATAATATTATATTTATCTCCATGTTAAGAAATTCACCCATGATTTCAGTTTTTCTATATCAGCGGATTTTATAATCCCGCTTTTTCTCCGCCCCCACTTGCAGCCTGCAACCCGGTTTGGCACATACCTGTTTTTAGCCCCTGGCAGCCCCTCTGCTGCGCGTTTTGCTGTTTTGCAATGTCACCCATGCCAAAACCAAAAAACGCGCCCCAGAATACACTCAGAGGCGTTTTTTTCAACTTTCACCCCTCACCGTGCCGATAAAAAACATGCCGTCGCCTTTCCGGGGGAAGCGGGCCCCGTCTGCCGCTCCGCCTGCCAGCCTTCAAAGAGCGCAAATTCCTCGCCCAGAAATTCACGGGCCAGCCGCTCCCGCGCCCCCGCCCCCCCCCGCCCCCCGGCCGCCGCGCGCGCGCACGATAATATTCTCAATCTTGGGAAGTGGTGTGTTATTATCTTCTTCTTTTTCTATCTTCTTTATTCTATATCTTTATCTTTGCTCCTGAGTTTCTCGGGAGTAACTCCCGAGTTTTTCTTTCTGCCTCTTACCCAATTATCCTGTATTCCCAAGCAGTTACGCACATCCACCCTGATTGATTTTTGAGAAAATTCTATCGTGAGATTTGAAAATTCCGCCAAAAATCCGAGAAAATTTTGCAGTTTTTTTGGTGAAAATCTGAGAGAACTTTGCCAGAATTTTGTCGGAAACTCCGCCCAGTTTTTGTCGGGCATCATCTGGCTGCCCACAATTTCCAAAATGCGCCAGTAGCGCCCCACCCCCTCAAAGCCGAACTCGGCTTCAATCCGGGCCATGACCTCGCTGTCTTTTTCAGAGCAGTGATGCTTAAACCACTTCATATGCCCGCCTCCTAAAACCCCGGATATCCGGCTGTCTGAAACAGCCATCAACAAAAATCAGTAATACAGTCGTCAGGAGCATTTTCTATCCTTCTGTCTCTTTGCCTCCAGCGCCTGACATATTATTTATCAGCGTTGCGGCTTTGACGGCATCATCATAAGACGCTGTAGGCATGATTTTTTTCAGCAAAAATGCAAAATCTGAGGCATCTCCGCCCAATTCTTCAGCCGCAGTTTCCCTGTTCGGCTGGTGCGCCCGTAGAAAAGCTCCGGGCTTTTATGTATAAGCAGCCCCGCACTCAACGCGGGCTGAAGTTTGAGAAAAATTATCCCGCATTCGGCATGGAGATATAGAGAAGTAGCCGCTTGTCACAGGTTCTGTCTGGCGGCGTTATCGGTTATGAAGGCAGTTGCCGGGTGATGTGAAAATCGGTTTTCCGAAGTAATTGACATTTGCCGGGTCGGCCGCTTCAGGCGGCCGCCCCGGC
>JAFQMU010000181.1 GCA_017421085.1 Desulfovibrionaceae bacterium
ATGTGCCCGCTGTGGCGCGCCAGTCCTTTGGGGGGAGGGGCGTACCCGACGTATCCTTGATGCGGTAGGCATCGACCCATTGGAACTGGACGCAAGCTGTGCGTTGATAACAGATTCCTGCCCTGCCTGCGGCGGCAGGAAGGCCTATACCCTGCAAGTGTGCCGCATTGGTTCCGGTCTGGCTTCACGCCGCCCGCGCTGGTACGGTACGGCCTGAGCTGCTGTTATTCTCTTGTGTACTGCAAAGGTTTGAGGGGTCGCCGATAAGGCGGCCCCTTGCCCTTATGGATAGCAAGTTTTCTACGTTTGAAAAGTTGCTACATCTAAGTAGGCATATGTTGACTTACGTCAGTGTCGCGCCAAACGCCTTGACAGTCTCGTCAGCATCACGTCCACTAACCTTTTTGCCCATGGCCCCTTCAATCAAATCAAGTAAAGTCTTTGCCCGATTCACTATAAAGTCCTCAAAGGCATTAGCCTTGAGGCTTGCTGGGTCTATGAGGTGCGAGCGGAGATGGGCATCCAACGCAGCTTCCTCTACGCAATGAGTGCTTACCAGACGATCCAGATAATTGGATGGAGCCTTGCCGCCAAGAATACGATTGGTTCGGGCAGATAGTGGAGTTTTGTTGACCACGCTGTTCCAGAGGTTTTCCGGGATATTTTTCTGCTTGCAGTAATTGCTGGGGAAAATATGATGAATATCAATCTTGTCGTCAAAATAATTTGTTTGTTGGACAGTATCCCCACTGATAAAGTCCTTACAATCAGCATTCATGGTCAACCCCATTACTCCTTTGTACGCTGCACTGTTTCGCGTTTGGAGTGATAACAAGCGAGTAGGGTTAAAGTTTGCATCTCGAATAGTCACTGGTTCTTTGCCTCCATCCAGCCACTGCATAAAATTCTGAATATCCAAAGCGTATCGAGTTTCATTGGCACTACCGTAGAGTTCTCCCAACACACCACACCAATACCAGCGACTGATTTTTTGCTTGATTTGATGTTCTTCAAACTGTGTTCCCAAGCAGGCACAGATTACGGACAGAGGTATAAGCTGGGTCTGATATGGAAGATTCCATATATCAAAAATTTTTTGTGAATGTAAAAACTTTGCTGATTTTCTCAGCCCTTCTATCAGGTCATCAGCACATGATCTATATTCACTCAATTCAAGGTTCAGAACGTCCTTGCGTTTGCAGCTTACAGCAGTTCCTCTCTCCAAGTGCTTTCTGTATGAGGCCAGCAAAGTAATAGCAGTAAGGTAAGCAGTTTCGTCTATACACTGCAAAACAGGATCAATTTCCTGAAGTCGAGCATTACGTTCTTCCCAATCATGGCGCAAAGGAAAATTTTTTGCTGCATAGGTTGCAGTCAGTAACTCAAACACGGTTAGTGATACACCACCAGTATTCACATTTTCAAAGACTTGACAGACAGCTTCCTTTGGAGTCTCTTTTAGTAGTTTAATAACAGGAATTTTATACTTTTGAAATGGAATTATTAATTCTGTTTGAAATTTAAATAGAGATTTGATGCTATCTTTATTAAATTCAAAATATTCCTGATATCCCATTAACCATTGAGATGTAAGGTCAGAATCAAATATGATATTGAGAGGGAACATTCCTGATGTATATTCCCTATCTCTCGTTGAAAGATCAAGGTTAACAATTCTACCAAAGTCGCTTGTAAGTTTCTTATTTTCTGGAACAGAGATTACAGCGTCAAAACGATCAACATCACTCAAACATGCTGCTATGTTGAGATAATAAAAGCGTTTAATTGTATTTTTTCGTTCATCAGAAGTAGGAACAGCCTCTTTATTTTTGAGTGAGAGGAATAAAGAAGTCAAACGCTGCTGACCATCCAGTATTAGTATTTCTGGGTGATGCTGGGTCGGCTTTGCTCCTTCAAACGGCCTAGAAGAAAAACGGACGCCATCGTCGCCAGTTTCCATACTCATAACAGCCCCTACCGGATAGCCCTGCGACACGCTGGCAATGAGGGCTCTGATGCGGGTATCGTCCCAAACCCAGCCTCGCTGAAAGTCCGGTAATTGGATAACTCCCTCTTCGATTTTACGTAAGAGATCGCTCAAAAGCGGTTCATCCGTGCTGAAGGTATTACTGATAGCAGGCATGCTCGCTCCTTTTATTTTGTGTGTACTCCTAAAGTTGGTAATGCTATTGTAAAATCAATATGTTACGTCGAAACCCAGTATAAAACAAGCCAAGCTGGCAAGTGCCACGGGCCGCCTGAGGGCGGCCCGTGTTGCTGACAATATCAGCATCCTTGAACAATTCCTGTTTGCGTCACGCTGTTTCAGGCATATCTGGCACTGATCTCTGCCCCGGCCTTTTCCACATCTTCGCGCATGGCAGCGCGGGCGGCTTCCAGTCTGGCGCGCAGCCCGGCATCAGAAACAGCCAGGATCTGGGCCGCA